>CASDVD010000135.1 GCA_949284155.1 uncultured bacterium
AGAATCTCAATTAACCTATCCAGGTCACTGTGAAATTGCACGTTACTCATATTTTCCTTTCAATCGGCTCAACACTAGGGTCTTGGCGTTATGATTCTCCTTTTATTTTGCATCTTACATTAATATTATAACATTTTTTGAATATAGGGGCATTATTATAAAGTACTACCGGCGTAGTATATTTACATATCTTTATAAAAACAAACAGTATGTTAAGGCTTATCCTCAAATTACATTTATACAGTCAAACTCATTAAAATTTCATACATATAAATGATTTTCAAATAAAAAACTCATTTTTTTGACTTTTCTGCCGATATCATTAATGAATAACTATGCAAAAAATATGAGGTAAAAAATGAAGCTACGAGGCGGCATAGATTTTTTTGAAAACGGTCTGACAACAAACGTCAGAGCAATGCACCTGCAAACAGAAATTCTGGGTATTTTGAACGCAAACATCAACGGATTCGACAAAGTAGGTTACCAAAGAAAAGATCCTGTTGTCTCATCATTTGCCGAATACATAGGAACTCACGCTTTATCAACAGCAGTTAGCGATGAAGTAGGCAGGATTGCATCAACAAACAATCCGCTTGATTTAGCTATAGGCGGTAAAGGATATTTTCAATATTCAGGGCCGGACGGCACAAAATTAACAAGAGACGGACGTTTCAAAATAGACCGAGATGGTTTTCTTCTAACAGGAGAAAATTTCAACGTACTTTCCAACAACGGCATGCCGGTAAAGCTGCCGTTTGCTCCGGAAAAACTTGAAGATGTAAAAATAAACAGAAACGGTGACCTTAGTGTTCTCAATAAAAAGACAGGGAAACTTGAATATGTTGCTACACTTGCAGTTGTGACAGACCAAGGTGTCGCAGTACTTGAACCGAATGTCAAACAGGGATACAACGAATACTCAAATGTCTCAATGAACACAGAGGTTCTTGAAATCATTCCCGTAAAAAGGAATTTTGAAGCAAACAGACAAATGTTTATAATGCAAAATAATAATTTGTCAAAAGCAATAAGCGAACTGGGAAGAACATCATAGGAGCATATGATATATGTATAATTTGCAGGGTCTGATAAGACGAGGAATAAATAACACAAATATGCAGTTTGAAAGACTGGGTTATATTTCCAATAACATAGGAAATATGAATACAACAGGGTACAAATCTGTCCGGTTTGAACAAACGCTTGATGAAAACGGATATCTGGACGGAGTCGTAAGATATGACTACTCTACAGGCGCTACAATGAGAACGAAACGCCTTTTGGATGTGGCATTAACCGGCCCGGGTTTTATTCCGGTCACCTCACCTAACGGAGATGTAAAATACACAAGAGACGGTTCTTTCAAGGTTAATAATGAAGGCTATCTTGTTACCAACGACGGGTATCTTGTCGGAGACGGGATAAAAGTTCCTGCAAACTATCAAAATTTAAGAATAAAAAAAGACGGAACAGTTATCATTCTCTCCAGGAGCAAAGACACATCAGAAACTATAGGGAAAATTCCTCTGGTGCAATTCCAAAACCCTGAAGGCCTAAAATCATCCGAATACAACAAAGTCGTAGCGACAGATGAATCGGGCCCGCCTATGCTGATAAAAGATCACCAGTATATATCACAGGGTAACCTCGAAAGAGCAAACACAAATTATATCGGTAACGTGAATGAAGTTTTAAGATTAAATGCATCAATGATTGCAAGTACAAGATTAATAAAAGTAGTTGATGAAATGTACCAAAAGGCTATCAACCTTACACAATAGAAATAATTAATAAAAGGCAAAGAAATGTATACACCTAAAGACCCAATAGTAAAAGTTAATTTAATGATGGATTTAGTTTCTCAACGCCAAAGGGCATTAAGTATGAACCTTGCAAACGTTGATACACCGGATTATGTCAGAAAAGATATCAGCTTTGACCAGTATCTCGGAACGATGAACAACCCGCTGGAAACTGAATTGTCTATTAAACTCGGGCCTTCCGGCCTGATTGATGAACAAGATGTCGGTGTCGACCCGACCTATGAACTGGAAGAAATGCAAAAAATGTCCATTATGTATACGGTTGCAACAAGAAGAATGTCGAATATAATAACACAGATGAAAACTGTTGTTAACGTCGGAAAGTAAGCTGACGGAGGTGTAAAATGAGTATTTTAGAAACAATGAGCAT
>CASDVD010000136.1 GCA_949284155.1 uncultured bacterium
CACGAGGGTCGTGAAAAAATTGGAAGGGGTTAGCCACCCTATTAAAAATTTAGAACCATGACTTGTTTTTCAATCATTTCAAGCAGAACATCATTTGCTTTTTTCAATTGAGCATCATTTTTATCTTTTATGTCCTGTTCAGTTAACTCAACGGTGATATCAGGTGCAATACCTTTTTTATTTATATCGGTACCATTAGGCGTGAGGTATTTTTGAATAGTGATATTTGCACCGCTTCCGCCCATGAGTTTGTTAACTTCTTGCACTAGGCCTTTTCCGAAAGTATTTTCACCGACAAGAACAGCTCTTTTGTTGTCCTTCATAGCACCGGAGAAGATTTCGCTTGCAGAGGCAGAACCTTTGTTTATAAGAATAACAATTGGTTTGTCCGTAACGCTGCTGCGCATAGCACGTGTAGTTTCTTTATATCCGTCACGGTCAACCGTGCTGACAATGACGCCTCCGTTCAAGAACATATCGGAAATAATAATAGCATTGCTGAGCAGACCGCCCGGATTTGAGCGTAAGTCTATGATATAGCCCTGTTTGTCTTTATACATCTCCAATGCATTTTGAAATTCAACGGCAGCATTTTTGCTGATAAATGAGCTCAGCCGGATATAACCGATTTTATCATCGAGTTTTACACTTTCTGTAGGAAGTTTTACAGAAACAGATTTTAGCTCAATTTCGGCACGTTGTATTTTATAAATCTTATTTTCCTGATTTTTTCGTTTAATCAAAAGAGTGACATAAGTACCTTCTTCGCCACGAATTTGTTCAGCGGCTTTATCAATAGTAATACCTTTAGTTGATTTACCGTTAATTTCAAGGATTTCATCTTCTGCCTGCAGACCGGCTTTTTCACCCGGAGTATCTTCTATCGGTGCAATAATAAGCAATTTTCCGTCTCTGACACCGATTTGAACACCTATACCTTTTAAAGAGCCTTTAATAGAGTTAGTTTCTTCATTAAATTCTTTCGGGTCTAAAAATTTTGTATACGGGTCATTAAGGCTTGTGAGCATAGTTTGGATAGCGACATAGGCATCTTCTTCTGTTTTAATGACTTTATCATACTTATGATGCCATCTTTGCCAGTCTTGTTCATTATTAGTCTGGTCAACATATTTTGCATTAACCAGTTTCCATACCTGTTCATACAACTGCTGCGGAGTATATGCAGACACAGAGTTTGCAAGATTTGCAGCAATAAAAATACTTATAACAGTCAATATCAAAAAACTATGTTTTTCAAAAAATTTTTTCAAAATCTTACCTCTTCTCATTTTCTTCAACTATCATAGCATAAAGCATTAATTCGTTGTCATCCGCTCTAATGACATTTATACAAATACAGCTTTGCATTCTTTTTTTTTGACGCAAGCAAATTCATTTTGTTTCTTAGACGACAAAAAATATTTAGAAATGTAAAACAATCCAAACCGTTTTTATTCCGTCAGAAGGTTTAGCCCGTTGAAGATAGCCTTAACGTTTGCTTTGATAGTGCTTTCATCTTTTCCTCTTGAGATAAGAGTTTTGCCCTCTTTATCTTCAAAATGTATAACAGTCATTGCAGCAGCACCGGAGCCGAAGATTTCGCCATCCAGAGCAGACTGCCTGTAGTCGATAAGTTTCATTTCAAAACCGGCCTGTCTTAAAGCATCTAAACAAGCATCTACAGGCCCGTTACCATGCCCGTCAAGTTCATAAAATTTTTCTTTATGGAAAAACTTGAGATTAAACACATTTTCAGCAAGTTTTTCAAAACTGACAAGTCTGAAATCGCCTTTGACATTGAATACTTCACGAAAATAAATATCAATAATATTTCTTGTCGGAAGTTCGCCGACTTTTTCAGCCGCTTCTTTAACCGCAGGGGTAATACGCACAGCTTCCTGTATAGTAATAGGATAGCCGGCATCTTTAATAATTTCAAAAATAGCAGTTTTTCCTGACTGGCTGGTAAATCCGATTTTTTCATCATCCTTTCTTCCGATAAGAGTAGGATGAATGGGCCTGTATGCACCTTTTTCCATGTCTTTGGTTTTAATTGCGCCGTCCTGATGGATACCGCTTCGGTGAGCGAGCGCCTGCGGCCCGATTAAAGGTGCGAGTTCAGGTATTTTAACATTAGCCATTTCAGAAACAGTCAAAGCAAGCTCATATATATTCGACAGATTCAAAGGAACCTCAACACCGCTGTTATACAGCGCTACAGCGACTTCATAGACATTTGTATTCCCGGCCCTTTCGCCCAATCCGTTAAGGCAGCATTCAAGTTGTGTGGCTCCGGCAAAATAACTTTCAACTGTAGCTGCTGTTGCCATGCCTAAATCATTATGGCAGTGAACTGATATACATATATCTTTCGGCAGTGCAATATAAACTTTTTCAACCAAATCAACAAAATTCTTAATTCTTTCTCTTTCCACCGTATTCGGAAGATTAATAACCGTTGCACCAGATTTTACCACTTCTTTTAAAGTGTCTATTACAAAATCAATATTTTCAGCGCAATCGCCAAAATGCTCTATTGAAAACTCAATATCCCCTTTTGCGCCTATTTTTTCTTTAGCAAATTTAACCGCCTCAATAGCAAGTCTTCGAACCTCCATCGGTTCTTTATTGAGTACATATTTCATGTTAAAAGGACTCATTGCAATAAAGGTATGTATTCTGGGTTTTGCACAAAAATGCACCGCTTCAACAGCACGCAGTATATCTTTTTCAACAGTTCTGGCAAGTGCCGACACGACTGTAGTGTCGGGAGCAATTTGCGCCAATCTTTGACAAGCCGTAAAATCCAGCTCTGACGACGCCGGAAAGCCTACTTCTATTCCTTGAACACCAAATTCCGTCAATTTATTAAAAATCAATTCTTTCTCTTCCAGATTCCACGGCTTTTTAAGCGATTGGTTTCCGTCTCTCAATGTTATGTCGTAAAAAAACGGCTGTCTTGTCATTGTTTTTCCTCTATATCTGATAATTTTTTTTATTAATTATAGTTGTTTTTAAACCAAAATTGCAAATCTCATGTTTAAAAACTGTTAAAATTGGGAATAATAGTGATATAATAATAGTCGAGTTTATGTTTAAGGGAGTTAATTGTGAATAATTACAGCTTTTTGAAACCCTCTAATAAGTTAGAAATAAAAATAGATGAAGATAGCTATTTTTGCACTATTTATTACGTTGAAAATGAAGAAATAACTGTATTTTTAGACTCAATTACCGACCTTCCCGAACGTGATGTTGAAATTAATATATATGCTCAAGACGGCATCTACAACGCAAAAAGCAGAATACTTTCCAGCAACTGTCTGGGTGAAAAAGTTTTTTATAAGCTGGCCTTTCCTACAAATATCAAACATTCCCAGCGCAGAGAATATTTGAGGGCAGATATTAAAACAGAATTCTACTTAAAAATAGAAGACCAGGATGCCGATATTCAGGAAATTCACTCAATTACAAAAAATATTTGTGCAAAAGGACTCTGTTTCGTTGCTGACAAACTCATAACAGCATACACAAATGCATATATTGAAATATACCTTAAAGGTGAAACAATAAAAACGCATGCTGAACTTGTCTATGCCAATCCCGTAAGAATGGACAATACCTTCAAGTTCATGACAGCATTCACTTTCACTGATATTCCTCAGGAACAGATGGATTTCATCGCAAAAGAATGCAGGGATTTCGTTGCTTCTAACTAAATTTTTGGAACTATTGCTTTTGAACTGCCATGCCGCCAAAGTAATAGAGCCTGCATAATATTGATTAAAAAAATTATATTATGCTTTTGTAAGCTTCTACATATTTTTCCGCACTCAAATCCCAGCTGAAATCAGCATTCATGGCATTTTTAACAAGTTTTTTCCACTCGGTTTTGTTTTTATAAATTTCCATAGCATACTGAATACAATCCAACATGGCATAAGGATTGTAATCCCAAAACTTAAATCCGGTAGCCCCCTCGAGCGGATATCCGACAACAGTATCTTCTAACCCGCCGGTAGCACGAACAATAGGAGGTGTGCCGTATTTTAAGGCAATAAGCTGACCCAAACCGCAAGGCTCAAAAGCAGACGGCATCAAAAACATATCTGCTCCGGCATATATCAAATGGCTCAACTCCGCACCAAACTCAATCCTTGCCCGAATATTAGAGCTGGTGCCGTTCAGATATCTGAACATGTCTTCATATTTTTGTGCACCGGTACCAAGGATGATAAATTTTGCGTCAAGCTCTTTCATTTTTTCACAAACCGGCCCGAACAAATCAAAGCCCTTTTGTTCCACAAGGCGGGAAATTACCGCAATCAAAGGCTGCCCCTCAAAATAAGGAAGCCCGTATGCTTTTAATACTGCCTGTTTGCATATTTCTTTATTTTCCGGTGAATTTTCATTATATTTTCTTGGAAGAAGATTATCAATTGAAGGGTTGTAAACACTGTAGTCAACGCCGTTTAATATCCCGACAAGTTTATGGGCATTATGGTTCAATGTCCAGTCAAGGCCGTTTCCGCCTTCGAACGTTTTTATTTCCTGAGCATATTTTTCTGAAACGACAATGACCTTGTCAGCATAATTAATGGCGCCCTTCATCCAGTTCAGCATGCCAAAATGCTCTAAACCCCAGCAGTTCCATACATATTTATGATCAATTTGTGCAAAATACAACAAATCATCAAACCACTGACCCTGATATGCAAGATTGTGAATACTGAAAACATTTTTCGTACCGGCAAAAAACGGGTCATCTTTGTAGTTTACTTTCATATAAACGGGAATCATTGCCGTATGCCAGTCATTGGAATGAATTATATCAGCCTTGAAGTTTAGCAATTTTGCATATTCAATCACGGCATGAGAAAAAGCTATAAATCTTTCATGCTCATATCTTGTATCTATATTGCGTGGATAGACACTCTGAAACGGTGCAAAATATTTACTGTTATCCAGAAAGAAAACATTTATGTTAGTTCCGGGAAGTTTTGCTCTTTTCAATTTAAAATAATATTCGCCATAGCTGTAGTTTATTGTCAATTTAGAATGCGGAATTTCTTCAATATGAAACTTTTCTTCATCAATAAATCCATGTAATGGTGTAAAGATAGCAATCTCATGCCCCATTTTTTCCAAAACTTTCGGCAAACTCCCCACTACATCCGCAAGGCCTCCGACTTTGGAAAAAGGAGCAACTTCCGCTGATGCAAACATTATTTTCATAATTCTATCCTCTAATCATTTTTATAAATTATAGCATATTTATTGTAATTAAGAGTTTTTATCTTATTTTAAAATTTCTTGCTATATCTCTATTTTGGGCCTTTTTGGCAATATCTTCTCTCTTGTCATGCAGCTTTTTACCTTTGGCAAGACCTATTTCCAGCTTTGCCCATCCGTTTTCAAGAAATATAGACAAAGGGATTATAGAATAGCCGTCTTTCTTGACTTTTCCGAGCATTTTCAAGATTTCTTTCTTATTGAGAAGCAATTTTCTTGTCCTCTCAGCCTGATGATTAAATCTGTTTCCCTGCTCATATGGGCTGATATGACAGTTGTAAAGCCAGACTTCACCATCTTCAATTTTTGCAAAACTGTCTTTCAGGTTGACAGCACTTTTTCGTATGGATTTGATTTCTGTACCCGTCAAAACCATTCCGGCTTCATATTTTTCAAATATGGTAAAGTCGTGATATGCTTTTTTATTTGTCGCTATAATTTTTCGTCCCATAGACGGATTATACCACAGCAGCAGAAGTATTGCAGAAAAGATATTTTTTAATACATCTCAAAATAAAAAATTAATTCGTTGCATTACTTTCATAAATAATCAATAATTATAAAATTATCAGAAGGTTAGAAATTTAGAAAATCTTGTAATTAAAGGAGTATTAAATGAACAAAAACAAAATTGAAATATATACAACAAAAAACTGCCCCTATTGCATAAAAGCAAAAAAACTGCTCTCATTGCTGAATTTGGAATTCAGCGAACAAAACATAGAAGACTGCTTTGAAGCTGTATGCCTTGAACTCTCAAAAAAATATAACAAACCCGGAATCTCTACGGTACCTCAAATAATTATAAATAATAACTATATCGGTGGATATGACGATTTAGAAAAAGTTTATAAAAATAATGAGTTAAAAAATATATTAAACTAATTATATTAAAACTAATTTTTCTAAAAAAATAACCCGTAAGAAATAATCTTACGGGTTATTTTTAATAATCAATCCATACTACTTGCAGCCGCAAAGTTCTTTGGCTTTCTTTTCTTCAATTACTGCTTGAGCAGCAGCGAGTCTGGCCTGAGGAACTCTGAACGGTGAACAAGATACATAGTTCAAACCGATTCTGTGACAGAATTTAACTGATTCCGGATCTCCGCCGTGTTCACCGCAGATACCTCGTTTTAAATCAGGTCTGACAGGCAATGCCTTAGCCAGTGCGATTTCCATCAATTGTCCCACACCTTCTTGATCCAATGTAGCAAACGGGTTAGCAGGAAGGATTTTGTTATCAACGTATTTGTTGAGGAATTTACCTTCAGCATCATCTCTTGAATAACCGAATGTCATTTGAGTCAAGTCATTTGTTCCGAATGAGAAGAACTCTGCATATTCAGCAATTTTATCAGCAGTCAAAGCAGCACGAGGAATTTCAATCATTGTACCGATTTTATATTCAACGGTTACACCTTTTTCTTCCATTACCTCTTTAGCAACTTTTTCTACAACCGCTCTTGCTTCTTTAAGTTCGTTAACGTGGCCGACCAGAGGAATCATAACCTCAGGTTTTACATTAAGACCTTCTTTTTTCAAATCACAAGCAGCGGAGAAAATAGCTTTAGCTTGCATTTCATTGATTTCCGGCCATGTTAAACCAAGACGGCATCCACGAAGACCCATCATCGGGTTCAATTCAGACATAGATTCAACAAGGTGAAGCATTTCTTCATCTTTTTTAACATCTTCATTGAGCGCTTTCTTTCTTGCAACAGTCGCTATTAATTCTTCTTTTGAAGGCAAGAATTCATGCAGCGGCGGGTCAAGAAGACGGATAGTCATCGGTTTTTCACCCATAGCCTTGAACATATCATAGAAATCTTGATATTGCATAGGTAACAGATGGCTTAAAGCTTCTTTTCTTTGTTCAAGATTTTCAGCAATAATCATCTTTTGAACCCATGGCAATCTTTCAGGAGCCATGAACATATGTTCCGTTCTGCAAAGACCAACACCTTCAGCACCGAGCTCAAGAGCTTTGGCAACATCAGAAGGTGTATCAGCATTGGCACGAACACCGAGCTGTTTAACTTCATTTACCCAAGTGAATAATTTTTTGAAGTTGTCATCCATTACTGGAGGAACAAGGTGTACTGCACCGGCAAAAACTTCACCTGTACCGCCGTCTAACGAAATGATATCATCTTTGTGGTAAACAGAACCGTCAGCAGCTGTGAGAGTTTCGTTTTTCAAATCAATTTTTAAATCTTCACAACCTGCAACACAAGGTTTGCCCATACCTTTAG
Source organism: uncultured bacterium (assembly GCA_949284155.1). Lineage (GTDB taxonomy): Bacteria > Cyanobacteriota > Vampirovibrionia > Gastranaerophilales > Gastranaerophilaceae > Spyradomonas. The sequence continues at coordinate 7,548 of CASDVD010000136.1, forward strand.
CAACAACAGCAGCGTGAGAAGTCATTCCGCCTCTGAGAGTCAAAACACCCTGAGAAGCAATCATACCGTGAATGTCATCAGGACATGTTTCCAGTCTTACGAGAACAACTTTTTCTCCGGCATTACCACGTTGTGCAGCTTCTTCCGTATCAAATACAACTTTACCTACAGCAGCACCTGGAGATGCGGCAAGGCCTTGTGCAATTTTGTGCGCTTCTTTTTTGGCAGCAGGGTCAAAGTCAGGAAGCAATACTTGGTACAATTGGTTTGCATCAACAAGTTCAATTGCTCTTTCTTTAGAGATAATTCCCTCTTCAGCCATTTCAACTGCAATTCTTACAGAAGCTTTTGCGGTTCTTTTTCCGTTTCTTGTTTGAAGAATATAGAGCTTACCTTTTTCAATTGTAAATTCCATATCCTGAACATCTTTGTATCCTTCTTCGAGCTTTTTAGCAATATCAACATACTGTTTATATTGCTCCGGCATTTCTTTTTCTAAGTCAGCAATGGGGTGAGGTGTTCTGATACCGGCAACAACATCTTCACCTTGCGCATTTGTAAGATATTCGCCGTAGAATTTATTTTCACCTGTGGACGGGTTTCTTGTGAAAGAAACACCGGTTGCACAATCATCGCCCATGTTTCCGAATACCATTGTTTGTACGTTAACAGCAGTACCGTAGTTATGGTCAATTTTATAGTGATTTCTGTATGCTACCGCACGGGGGATGTTCCATGAACGGAATACGGCTTCGATAGCTTCTTCAAGCTGAACATAAGGATCTTGCGGGAATTCTTTGCCTGTTTCTGCTTTGATTAAAGCTTTGTAAGGTTCAATCAAAGATTTCCAGTCTTCAGCCGTCAATTCTGTATCCAGCTTGTATCCTTTTTGTTCTTTAATTTTATCAATATAGTCTTCAAATTTTTGTCTTTCAATATCCCAGGCTACAGAGCCGAACATTGTCAAAAATCTTCTGTAAGAATCATAGCAGAATCTGGGGTTGTTAGTAAGTTTAATCATACCTTCAACGGTTTGATCATTCATACCGAGGTTCAATATAGTTTCCATCATACCGGGCATAGAAAGTCTTGCACCGGAACGTACCGAGACCAAAAGAGGATTTTCTGCATCGCCGAATTTTTTTCCGGCCTTTGCTTCTACTTTTTTCAATGCTTCTTTTACTTCATCCATTACACCTGCAGGCATTTTGTTGCCATGGTTGATGTAATCCATACAAGTTTCTGTAGTAATAGTTAACCCCGGAGGAACCGGAAGTCCCAAATTAGTCATTTCAGCAAGGTTAGCGCCTTTTCCGCCCAAAAGATTGCGCATATTTGCGTTACCTTCTTCAAATAACCATACTCGTTTTTCTGTCATGTTGTACTCTCCTTTTAAA
>CASDVD010000137.1 GCA_949284155.1 uncultured bacterium
AATTACTTTAATCGTCCGTCAGGTACAAGCAGGGAGTCCAAAGCCTGAAATGCCGTCCTTTGTAAATTGCAAGGAACATTATTCGGGCTGTCTTGAACAACCCCCTTAGCTGCCTGCATAAACGGGATTTCTTTTTAAATATTAGCGCTGTATATTCCGTCCTTCATCACCGTTAATAACTATCCGCCTTGTCTTTTTCTGCTGTTTTTTTCTCTCATTCATTTAGCGTGTACAAATAGCCTTTATCGGGAATGTATTACGCAAAATAATTGTTAACAATAAAAAAGAAATCTATTTTACCTGATACAAGGAGGAAAAATGAAATATTTAATTCGAAAACCCGAAACCTTTATGAGTAATTTAAATGATGAAATAAATTCTCTTTTAAGAAGAAACTTTGATACTGTCTTCCCTGAATATATCTTTGAAAAAGAAATAAAAGGATTGAGCCTGCCGGTTGATATTCGGGAGTATGACAACGAGTACACGGTGAAAGCAGAAATGCCCGGTATTAAAAAAGAAAATGTAAATATTGAATTAAACAAAAATTATCTCACAATATCTGCTGAAAAAAATGAAGAAAAACAAGAAAAAAACAAAAAATAACACAAAACAGAATTTCGCTACGGAAGCTATTCAAGGACAGTTTATTTTCCGCATGAAGTAAATGTTAATGACGCTAAAGCCTCCGTTGACAACGGCATTTTAACAGTCAAAATTCCAAAACTTAAAAGAGAAGAAGAAAATACAAAAAAAATAGAAATAAAATAGAAAAAAAGCCAAAAAGTCTTCCGGTATAAACATCGGAAGACTTTTGCTGCAAAAAGGAGGATTTATATGACAACGATTATAGGAGTAAAAGTGAGCAACCGTTTAAAACGTGCCGTTTCAATACAAGAAGTATTAACAAACTTCGGCTGTGTAATAAGAACACGAATCGGTCTGCACAGAGAAATTGACGGAGAATGCTCGCCGGACGGAATCATTCTGCTTGAAATAACAAACGATGAATCAGCTATCCAAGCTGCAAATGCTCTTTGCGATATTGAAGGGATTGAAATACAACAAATGAAATTTTGAATTTTCAATTCAGGTTCTCACAAGCATTCAATATTTGAAATAAAAGAATTTTTAAATTTTTGACAGGATTTTTAACGTTATCTTACTTTGTTGATAATATCAGTAACATTTGAAAAAGTTATCGGCTGCAAAAGAATACGTTTTTTCCAATCATCAAAATATTTCCCGCTCAGCTCAAGTGGAATCATATCACCCTCGTAAAATTCCAAAGCCTCCATCTTTTTAATAGGGGGTTTATTCTTCAAATCGTTCAGTACTGCATTTGCAACGGTATAAGAAGGCCAAAAACAAAAATTTCCGTCTTTTTTATACAAAATGGGTTTAAAGTATTTAGAAGCAGTATTACAATATTCCTCTTTACATACTCTCATGTACTCATAAAGAGCTTTTAAATAATATACCGGCATACCTGATTTTTTAGGACGAAATCCCATCATAGTGTGGAATGGCAAAGATGCAGGATAAGAAGAACACGGAATTTTATCAACACCGCACCTGATTGCTTCTTCAACTTGAACCTGCGTAAGACGAATCCCTATACCTTCGTATTTTGTATTTTTCTTTGACTCTATATAGCCGATACCAAAGCGCATTTTTCCGTCTTGATATTTTTTGGTAAAGAATTTTGAACCCAATTCTATACCAAATCCGGATTTTAAAAAAACATATTCCTCTTCTCCGTCATCAAGACATTGAACTTTAACAGGCAAAGCTAATCCGTTCTTTTTGCATTTCACAGTTGTCATATAAGATTTTGTACCTTTATACGCAAATTCATCCGTATAAAGTTCTTTTAACAATCCGGAGGTAAAAATATTTTCGTATTTACGAATTAACCTTTGAGAGTTTCTATACAAAAGGTTAAGCATATTTTTATCTGTTTTCTTTATTTTTCTGATTTTATTTATAGAATTATTAATAGGGTTAATCATAGTACTATACGAAAAACATCTAAAAAAATTTTTTGACATAAAAGCGCAAAAAATTTTTTTTACAGATTTATACTAAACGAACATGAATATATCACCATTAAAAAATATAAGAATAGGATTAGGAATAGCACTGGCATCAGGCTCTTTATTAATGACTGCGCCTGTCGTAAAAGCATCAAATATACTGCCTAAAGACACCTTCACATGTACGACAAAAGTACCTCCTGCAGGTACGGTTGAAAAAACAATACTTGCAGGTGCTCCAAATCCTCAAGTATCAATAAAAGGCGAAAAGAAAAAAGCGGCAATTGTTGTTGATCTTACAAAGAATATTCTTTACCAGTACAATGAAGACGGAGAAGCAATAAAAGCATTTCTGGTCGCAAGCGGAAAGAAAAATACACCGACAAAAGAAGGCGTAAGAATAGTTTCTCACGTAGAACGCTACCCATACAAAACAGCACCGGCATCAACAAAACGCAGAAAAAAACCTTGGGATTACGGCCCGAGAATAATATGTCTTGAAACAATTGATACAAAAACAGGAAAGAAAGGTTCCACGGGACAATTTATCCATGGAAACCATAACTCAAACAGCCTTGGTAAATATGCCTCGTTAGGGTGTATCAGGATGGATAATGAAGTAATAAAAGAACTCTCAGGACAAGTTAAACGAGGCGATATAGTCATCATAAAAAGAATAAATCACAATCTTACACCGCTTCAATCCTCATTAAAAGCTATTGAAATAAATAATGGCAAATAAAAAAAAGACCGTCAGACGGTCTAAGTAAACAGTTTACGAGTGAGAGTGGAATATGCACATTGTTATAGTATTTAAATGCTGCTTTTTATAAAATTAGCCACTTGTATAAATCTATTTATCAATTAGGATAGTTTATTAGGAGGAATAATTATGCTGTTGGTGATTCCGTTTTTAATTTCATTCTTGCTTGTCGCAGTTTCTTCTTATCTGCTTGCATCAGTTTTTGAACCGAAAAAATATGGAATAGGTTTTCTTTATACATTGATAATTGCTTATGCTCAGGTTGTATTCACCTTTGAGGTACTGTCATTATTCAGCAAAATTAATGTTGCGGCAGTCGTAATCGCTAATATCATAATATTTTTTGCAATACTTACCTTCTGGGATAAAAAAGGCAGACCTTTATATTGCCCCCAAATAAAAAAAACACTGGCAAGAATAATTAAAGCCCTAAAACGTGACAAATTTTTAATGACTCTCGCTATCGGCTTTTTATTTTTGATAGGTCTGATTACCTGTATTGACCTGATTATGCCTGTAAACAGCTATGATGCGTTGTGCTACCACCTGAACAGGGCGGCATTCTGGGTTTCTCAAGGAAATTTGAATCACTTTGACATAGCTGATGACAGAAATCTTGTCATGCCGATAAATTCCGAAATAATGTACAGCTGGGTTCTTCTTTTTCTGAAAAACGACTGGGCATTAGGAATATTTTCATTTCTGGGGTATATTGCTTCATTATTTTCTTTGTATAACATTTTATCTTTCTTTAAGTTCAGCGAAAGAAAAAAATTGTGGAGCATATTTATTCTCTCCTCCTTTGCGTCATTAATAGCAGAAGCGTCAAGCATCGAAACGGATGTAATTATCGGAGGATTAATTATTTCGGCAATTCTGCTTTACCTCAATGCAATAAAAGACAAAAAAACATCATTAATATTTTTCGCATCTTTGGCATATGCACTGGCAATAGGAACTAAAACACCTTCAATAATTGCATTTCCCGGATTTTTTATGCTCATTTCATATTATTCATTTAAAAATTTAGGAAAAGAAGCTTTCAAGCCGCTGAGCGCATTTTTAATATTTTTATTTTTCAATTTTCTTATTTTCGGAAGCTATAACTACTTCTTAAACTGGATAGACTTCGGAAATCCTATGTCGACTGAATCGTCAATAGTTATTCATAAATTCTGGGGCGGCCCAAAAGCTTTTATAGCTAATTACATCCGCTACATATTCATGTTATTCGACTTTTCCGGATTCAGATATTCAGAATATTTCGGAGCACATATATTGCATGCAAAATCAGCGCTGCTTCATTTATTGCATATACCTGAAAATCTCGGCGTGACAATGTCAGACAAAAATATAATCAACAACAGCCTTCTTGATGTAAAAATGGGTGCCGGAATTCTGGGATTTTTGCTGTTTTTGCCCTGCACAATAGTTGCAATTTTTCTTGCGTTACTAAACCGTACCAAGAAAAAAATCCAAAATATAATGCCGTTTGGAATTATGTTTTTTATAAATATTGCATTTTTATCGGGAATGCTGGGATATATGGTATTTAGTATAAGATTTGTATCATTTTTTATAATACTTTCTTCCCCGGTGCTTGTATATTCTTATTTCAAAAAAAATCCTCTGGTAAAAACTTTTATCCTGTTTTTTGCACTGTCTTATATGTTCATAATAAGCACACACCTCGCAGCACGCTCAGTAAAAGAAATAACCCGTATCTACAAAAAGCAGCCGAATATTGTCGAAGCAAGAGAACTGATAAGATGCTCTTTGTATAGAGGATTTGACGGAAAAATGTCATTCTGCCATTTGAAAAATAAAATTTTAGAAATGCCGGCAGGCACAAAAATAGGTATCTTTTCCAATTACACAGACAGAGTCTATCCGGTAAAAATGTTATTTACCATGGGCTATGAAATAGATACGCTGCTCATCGAAAAAATTGAGATTTATAATCTTGATAAATATGATTACTTAATATTCACAAATCCTACCCAAACAAGCTCTCTTGTCCGAATGCCTGAACGTGCATTTACGGACTATACCATTGAAGGAAAGAATTTTAAATTTTTCAATAAACCGACTTCAAGATGCATCTACCTTGGCCCGCAAGGATTTCCGGTATGGAAGGGAGATAAAAAGCCAATAACATATTCTGTTTGCAGAGTATATGACGAATATCTCAAAAAAATCGGATTTGAATTTGCCGGTGCGGTAAACTATCAGTCTGTGTTAAAGGAAAATCAAAATGTTATGTACTTTTATAAAAATTACAAGAAATTAAATTGACACATTATTATGTCAAATCTAAAATAATTCATGGGGAAATGAGGTGAAACTCCTTAACTGAGCCGCAGCCGTTAAAGTCGGAATACCCGGAGGGAAATAACATCCTCCAACATGCCGGTACTTCGAGCTTAAGTCCGCAGCAGCAAAAGCTTTGAGGAACCCGCATTTAGTAAATTAATCAACTAAAGCGGGTTTTATGTTGAAAATATTCCGGCATACAGCACGAACAACATGAGGAAGTATATAAAATGTCTTCGCCGATAGCCGGAGCCAGAACACACAAAGCAGGAACCTGTCCGCACGGACTGCCGCACGGCGCTTGTCCTATATGCAGCGGCATGGGCGGCGGTGGAATCAGCACCAGAGGGCGTCAGCCAAAAGCCGGCGAACTTACCTGGGAACAGTGTTATGCCATCGGCCAGATGATGAAAGCACAACAGGCCGCCAGAAAGCACTCACAACAAATGCTTGTCAATCAGGCAGAAGCTGCAATGCTCCAAAAACTTCTTCAAAATGCCGCAGCGCTCAAGACGGCTGTTTTGAATATGATACCGGCACCGGTCGCTAAAGCTTTTGACGGAATGAAAAATTTTCTGCTTACACCCGTTTCTCAACTAGGGCAAAAGCTTGTACAAACAGTTCAAACAACTTTTTCTAATATTGCCAAATTCGCTGAAACCCTTAAAGAAAAATTTATTAACATAACTGACAAACTCAATGCGTTGTTTGGAGAGGCAAAAAACGCAATTGAAAAGAAACTTTCAGAGAAATTTAAAGACTTGAAGAAAAAAGTGTTCAACCTGTTTGGCCTGGCTGCAGCAGACAATGAAGAAGATGAAGAAATAAAACGAATAGAAGAACAAAACCGCCAGATGGAAATGAAAGAAATGCACGAAAGCAGATTGAACATAAAAAATTTAAAAAATAAGGAAGAGAGTGTTGAACAATGAGCACTATCAAACCCTATCAGGATGTAGAAACAAGGCGTCAATATAGGAATCTGACATCAACACAACAAAAAAACATCTCCGAAATGAAAGAAGGTGTTGTCGTTAATACCTTAATAAAAGAGTCAAATTTGACTAATATGTATGACAGCCTGATTATACCCGACAGAGTTAAATATCAGGACTATGTATTGAGAGAAGAACCGCAAAAGCCAAAGAGTCTGAAAGCACTCCTTTTCACAACAACAGCAGTATTCGGCGGTCTGGCAGCAGCAATGACAGCTATTGCCGGAGCTGCAAAACACAGAACGAAACTTCCCGCCTGGAAAACACTGCCCGAGGTGCCCAAAAATATCGCAATAAACAATGAACCTCATTTTGTCACTTACCTGATGATTCAAGATCCTAATACAAAAACTATTCTCGGAGCACTGGGTGTTTTTCTGCTTAGTGCAATAGGGCTTGTCGGGAAAAATTTTGTCGATGGGGTAAAAGATATCTGGGTCAGAAAAAAAGAAGCCGATATACAAAAAGATTTACAAGAAAAGCTGATAGCAGTCGAAACTCGCTCTTTTGCCGGCAAAATGCAAATCCAAAGAAACATGCTCTCTGAAAAAGCTCATGAGCTGGATGATATTTTGCAGGAAAATAACTTATCCCGGAAAAATCTTGCATTCAGACAGTTCCTAAACTTTGGAAAAACAGACAAAAATACTGCAAAATCTTCAGAATCTAATGATTTTAAAACTCTGGCAATGACGGGGCTGACCACAGCCGTTATTACGGGTCTTGGATATCTTGCCTTTAAAAATGTGCAAAAAACTGCGCAGTATTACAAAAATTACGAAAAAGAAATGCTCGCAAAGATACAAAACCTGATTGCCGGAGCCAAAATAAGCAGTGAAGATTTAGAATACATAAAAAAATTGTTTGTATCCCTCAGGGTTCCGTCCGGCTATATAAGAGAGACATTTTCTAAAATTTCTAAAACAGAAGACGGCATTGATTTAAAAAAATTCAGTGAAAATTTGATAAAAGAAGTAGAGCAGATATCCCAAAAAGGTGCTGAAGCAATAGCAGGTTCACCCGGAAATAAACCATCCTACTATTCACACACAAATGATGACAGAGCTCATTTGTATAATATGATTGTTAACTGGGAAAATCCTCTTTTGAAAATTCTGTTCGCCGGAATGACAACAGTAACATCAGTAGGCTACGCAGGAACAAAAATTGTTGAAGCAATAAAATCTGTTGAAGTAACCAGAGAAAACGCAAAGACAGAACTTGAACTGCAAAACAGGCTTGTTAATGTTGAGCTGAAAAACTTTGAGACAAAAAAAAGAAGCGTTATAGAGCCGTTGATAGACGAGTTCAGAATTCAGGCACAAAACGGTAAAGACAAAAATGAATTGAAAGTACGTGCTGAGAATATCCTTTATGAAATCAAAAACGGCCCGCCATTTGTATACTCATAGGTAAAAATATGAAAACATTTCCGATACAACTATCCGATACAAAAGTACAAAATACCGCAAATTGCAGCTATAAACAGGACAATGAGATATCCGGCCTCGTGTCTCAGATAGGCAAAAAAACTATGCTGCCCGACAGATACAGAAACTATGCTGTTTTAAATCAGGAACTTGTATCAAAACTGGTTTCGAAAAGAGAAGCAGCACTGCCGGCTGTTGCAAATTTTTTAAGCATAACAGCCGATGAACGTTCTGTCACAGAAGGACTTTATATATTAGACAGAATGATTGATGCGGGAGTAAAGGGCGTTGAAAAGACCTACCCGATTATTTCACGATTTAACCGGACAAATTCTCCTAATATTCAGGTAATGCTTGCGGGAATATACAGAAAAACCCAGGTGCCTGACGCTTTCGGGCCTCTTATGAGTATGATGATTAGAAACACTTTTTACCCTCATTTGACATCATTTGACCCAAATGAAGAAGTAGGCGGTGCAATTCTTGAATATTTAAGAAATAAAAATGCCCGTCAGGTTTATCAAAATTGAATTTTGTTGTAAAAAATTTTTTACTCGTGATATGATTAAAAAAGCTATTATGAGAGGGAGAGAAGGATGTTTGAAAAATACAGGGTCGGTGTGGATATCGGCGGAACTAACGTAAAAATTGCACTTGTGGACAAAAAAGGCGAAATCCTTTTTTCAAAAACTGTTCCTACCAGAGCGGAAATGGGATATGAATACACGGTAGGAAATATAAAACAGTCTATTAAAGAATTAATAGAAGAAGCAAAAATTGAAAAAAACGCAATTGAAGGAATCGGATTCGGCTTCCCTGGTCAAATTGACTGCGACAATGGTATAGTAAGAATTTTGCCCAACATCCCGGGCTGGATAAATGTTCCTATTGCGGATATTATGCAAAAAGAATTTAACGTACCAGTAAAAGTAGATAATGACGTACGTTGTGCAGCTTTAGCAGAGTTGAATTACGGAGCAGGCTGCGGCTGTAAAAATTTAATCTGCATTACAATAGGTACAGGTATAGGCTCCGGACTTATTGTCAACGGAAAACTTGTGCGAGGCGCAAGCAATGCGGCAGGCGAAATAGGCCATATCAAACTCTCTTTACATGACGGCCCGATATGCGGATGCGGTGACATGGGATGTATGGAGGCATACGCCTCAGGGCCTGCTATCGTTGCAATGGCAAAAGAATATGTTGCCGGGGGAAAATCAACAAAATTCAGAGAAATAGCCGGCTCGGTCGATGCTATTACACCTGCAATAGTTGCCCGGGCAGCAAAAGAAGGTGATGTAGTTGCTCAAAGAATTTTTCAAATTATGGGTGAGTACATAGGAACAGGCCTTGCAAGTGTTGTTAATCTATTAAACCCTGAAAAGATAGTCATAGGCGGCGGTGTTGCAGATGCCGGAGATATTCTGATAGAACCTTTGAAATCAGCACTAAAAAATCGTGCTATGCCGATTCAAGGCGCTGCTGTCGATATTGTTCCTGCACAACTCGG
>CASDVD010000138.1 GCA_949284155.1 uncultured bacterium
AATGTACAAAGCATTTCAAAACAAGTCATTAAGTTAAAACAAAATTACTCTGATGAGCATATTAATAAAATTCAATATCGGCTATAATAAAAGCTATGGAAAATACCGCAACAACAAAAAAACTTGTTCAAATAAAAAATCTCAGTATGAGTTATCCGGTTCAATCCGACTTTTTAAATAATACAAAAGAATATATTCATGCCCTTGATAATGTTTCACTGGACATTTACAAAGGAGAAGTTCTGGGTCTTGTCGGTGAATCCGGCTGCGGAAAATCCACATTAGGAAAGTCGCTGCTAAGACTTATTGAACCAACTGGAGAAATTCTGTACGAAAACGAAAATATATTGAACAAATCCGCCCGGGAAATGAAAACCTTCAGACGAAAAGCCCAGATGATTTTCCAAAACCCGTATTCGAGTCTTGACCCGAGGATGAAAATATTTGATATTCTTAAAGAGCCTCTGTCTGTGCATGGAATAAAAGACAAAAAAGAAATAAAAGAAAGAATATTAAAAATAACAAGCCTGACAGGAGTCGACGAAGAATCACTCAGCCGGTATCCTCATGAATTTTCAGGAGGCCAAAGACAAAGAATAGCAATAGCAAGAGCTTTGATATTAGAACCGGAATTTCTTGTTGCAGATGAACCTGTCAGCGCTTTAGATGTCAGTATCCAAGCACAGATTATCAAACTGCTTCTTGAATTAAAGGAAAAATTAAATCTTACGATACTTTTTGTATCCCATGATTTAGGGGTCGTAAAATACATTTCTGACAGAATTGCTGTAATGTATTTGGGCGGCATTGCAGAAATAAGCAGCTCAAAGGAGCTTTTTGAATCACCTAGGCATCCTTATACTAAAGCACTAATATCAGCAGTACCCTCCATAGCAAAAACAACGGATTATATAAAACTGGAAGGTGATTTACCCTCACCCCAAAATCCGCCATCAGCCTGCAAATTTCATACAAGGTGCCCGTTTGCAACTGATATTTGCAAAAATATAGCACCTGAATTTATAAAATTTTCTGATACACATTTTGCAAAATGTCATTTGTATGATATGAAGGATTAAAATTCAATCAAAAGCCGAAATAATCGGCTTTTAAACTTTAAGCACGTCTCATTAAATCAGAGAGTTTTATATCTTTTGAATTTCCGGATCTGACAATAGCAGGCGGAACTTGCTGAACTTTTTTGAATCCGGAAAGTCCTACCATCGTATCATCGTATTTTTTCAACATGAAAAGTTCTTTCATGAAATTAACAAAATCTCTCACTTTTGCGTCCTTTCTTCGGGATATTATACTATTAAAAATATTAATGCATATCATTTAATTGTCTGAGAGAGCCAAAGCGCTCTCTCAATTCAAAATTAAACTATTTTTTCATTTTTTTAATTACCGGTTATGCTATATTTGTGAGTAGGATATTTTTTATGAATGATTATAAAAATATTATAAAAAACACTGAAAAAGCATGTGCTTTATGTGAAAAACCTTTTTCGCATGAAGAAATTATTAATATTATAAAAGGTAATAACGATTTGGAAAAACAAATCTGTATCTTACGGCTGGAAGAAATACACTCTGAGCAAGAAGCACATCTGCTTATTGATAATCTGACAAATCAGCATGGGATAATAAGAGAAGCTATTGCCTTCAAAATAAATGAATTTATGCAAAATAAAAACTTTAATACTTTTTTTCAAAGTAAAAAAGCTATGGATATTATCCTTGATGCCGTGATTGACATGAACCCCAACATATGCAGACAAATTATAGAAATACTGCCTTTTATAATTGATAAAGAATATATATTTACGTCATTATACAGCCGGACGATGTCGGTAATTAATGAAGCAAAAACAATGAACAGAAGAAACAGAGGGTATATTTATTCAAAAAAAATATTCAAATTGTTCTGGTATATGGAGTCGATAGCTGTTTTAGGGTATTTCTCCAATACAGGAGCAATAAAAGAAATAATTGAACAGACCTGCCATTTTGAAGATTACACTATCAGAGAAAAATGCGCAAAAATAATTGCTCATAGCGGCAGAGAAATTGAACTTTCAAAGTACAAAAATATTCTGTTGAATGATGAAAACTTCTTTGTACGGAGAATGTTAATGCCGTCTCAAGCATTCTGTTAGTACACCTGACATTGCAATGCCCGGAAAAAATGTGTATAATCATCTTAATAATTAAATAAAGAGGTTTATATGGAACTTTGGCAGGTATGGGGCTTAATAGCGATAATGTTTTTTATCGTGGAAATGTTTACACCTACGACTTTCTTTTTAAATTTGGGATTAGCATCTTTAATTAGTGCACTGACAGCCTGGCTCGGAGGGAATTTCAGTGTACAGATAATTATTTTCGTTGTATTTTCCGCAGTATGTCTTCTTTTTCTGCGGCCGGTTCTTCTCAAAAAAAGAAATGAAAAAGACAGTGAATTTGACGAAAAATATAAAAATCAAACTGCTGTTGTTACTGAAAAAATCACGAATGAAAACGGCAGAATCGCCATATACGGAGAAACCTGGCAGGCAAAATCTGTTGACGGAACAGATATTGAAAAAGATGCCCGGGTAAAAATCGTAAAAATTGAAAGTATTATAATGTATGTAGAAAAAATATAAAAAATCAAAAAAGGGGGAAAAATGATTTTATTAATTGCTCTGGCTGTTCTTGTTGTTATTTTCTTCATCAAGGGCATACAAATCGTTCAACAGCAAGAAGTTATGATTATTGAGAGACTGGGGAAATATGACAGAATCCTTGATTCCGGATTCCACTATATATTCCCGTTCTTGGAAATTCCAAGAACAATTGCCTGGAAAGAAGTAACTAAAGGGCCTGATGGCCGCTCATATTCTTATTACACACAAAAAACAAGAATTGATCTGAGAGAATCCGTATATGACTTTCCCCGTCAGAACGTTATCACCAAAGACAACGTGTCTATTGCTATTAATGCGTTGATTTACTTTCAGATTATGGATGCAAAAAGTGCAGTTTACCAAATCCAGAATCTGCCCGAAGCTATTGAAAAATTAACACAGACCACATTAAGAAACATAATAGGCGAACTCGACCTCGATGAAACACTTGTATCAAGAGATACTATTAACGCCAAATTACGTACAATTTTAGATGAAGCTTCTAATAAATGGGGCGTAAAAGTTAACCGTGTTGAACTTCAAGATATAATTCCTCCGGCAGATATTCAAAGCTCTATGGAAAAACAAATGAAAGCAGAAAGAGACAGACGTGCGGCCATTCTTGAAGCGGAAGGTCTGAAAAAATCCGCAATTCTCAAGGCTGAAGGAGAAAAGGAATCACAAATTAATAAAGCAGAAGGCCAAAAACAAGCAGCTATACTTGTTGCGGAAGGTCTTGCACAAGCAAGAATCAAACAGGCCGAGGCAGAAGCAACTGCCATACAAATGACAATTGACGCAATTAAAGATAACGGCCAGCCTGACAAATATCTTATTGCAGTGAGATACCTTGAAACATTAAAACAAATGGTTGAAGGTAAAGACAACAAAGTCGTATACATGCCATATGAAGCAACAGGAATCTTAAGTTCAGTTGACGGCATAAAGCAAATGCTCGACGTAAATAAATAATTAATTAATCTTTAAACAGAATAACAAAAGAGACAGCAAACTCCTGTCTCTTTTTTATTTCTTTTTAATACCAAAACCGCTTACATAAACACATACAAAGCAAGAATTGCAACCGCATTTAACACAATCCAACAGTTAATAGCGGGATGCTGATTAGCAATAATTTCCCATAACACGGGCTTTTTATCAATGGCTGCAATGTTATCATTTTTCATAACAAAGTCCCTTTCTACATGATGATTTTAACGTTTATTTAAGGGATTACATCAGTTAAACAAATGATATTTTAGTCCATCTTCGGGAAAAGATATAAAGAACCGTCATTTCCACGCCACTTTATATAACCTGTCTTTGGTACGGAACTTTCTAACTCAACAATAGAAACCAAGGCCCAATTTCCTTTTATAAGAATAAGTTTTATATTCCTTGTAATATTAAAACCCTGCAAGGATTGTGCATCATCCGCCGGAGCACTTTTTAAAGTACGAAGCTTTTTGCCGGCATCTCTCAGGTAATATAAGCTGTTTTCTTTTCCAAAATATGTATAAAAGTCTTTTAAAGTCCAAAAATCTTCCTTTTTCTTAGGTTTAACCCAACCGGTTTTATTATGCTCTTTATCATAAAGAATCTGATACCATCCGTTATCTTCATCAAGAACATAACAAAATGCATAATTACTAACGGGTACAAGAACTGCAAATGTTTCAGCAGGGTCAATTTTAGTCTTATTATTCAACTCAACTTCTGCCGGAGTCCATTTTATGCTCTCTGTAAGAGCAGAATTAACATCAGGTTTTTCATAAATATTAAACGACTTTTCAACTTGTAAAAAACCGTACACATTTTTAGGAACCGTACTGGTATAAGTCGGCATAATAGAAGCGGCAGCAATATCACAAGCCAAAACCGCAACTAATAAAAATAACAGGGCTACAATTCTTATCCGTTTCATAATACACAAATAGCACAAAAGCCGATTATTTTCAAAACTTTTGTGCTATTTAGTGATTTATAGAAATCCGATTATTATACTTGAGGTTCTTTTTCCTTTTCTATTTCTTTTTCTTCTTCGTTATCAGTTCCGTCAACTACAGGGGGTTCAGTTTCTTCAGCTGCTTCTTTTGTATCGTTGAGAATTTTAGCATCTTGAACGAATATGTTATTTGCTTCTTGTAAACGTTCTCTCAAAGCGTTGATATCAGAAAGGTCAAAGATAGGAGCAATGTTCATTTTGCCGGGTTGTTTTTCAGCAAGTCCGCTTTCTGTAGCAAATCTGCCTTTACCTTCAGCTTTATCTGTGAACATATTGCTATAGTGTTTATCTAACCAGTCAATAGAATCTAATGTATTATAAGTATCATTAGTTTGTTTACCATTGATTGTCATACCGAATACACCGAGAACTTCATTACCGTTGCCAATTTGTTGATTGACAGATTGATATGTGCTCAAATCAACTTCTTCAACACCAAGGTCTGCAACATCAACGATGGATTGTTTGCCGTCAGCATCTGTAACAAGAACTTTAACACCTGCATTTTGCATTTCATCTGCAGAAACAACGCCGTCATTGTTGCCGAGTTTATCAAGGTTAATCATTTCATTCCAGTTGTTTTCAGCACCTAAAAATTCAGTTTCATTATTGAATTTACCATCACCGTTGCGGTCAATAATGAAGTCGCAGATTTTTCCATCATCAGTAACAAAACCGATTGGGTCGCACTTTGCTGCTTCTTCTTCACGTTTTTCTGCTTCTTCTTTTTGAGCGCATAAGTTTTCAAGTCTTTGGTTTGCATTTTCAATTTGTTTGCCGAAGCATTCACTTATTGTTTGCAATTCTGCAATTGTTGAAGTTATTTGTTGTAATTCATTGATTTTTGAATCAATAGAATCTAAAACACTTGTTATTTCAGAAGGAAGTTCAGGATCGATTTCGCCGAGCAATGTACCGAGTTTTGCTTTCATTTCTTCTTTTGAAATAGCACCTGAGAGATACTCTTCCATAAC
>CASDVD010000139.1 GCA_949284155.1 uncultured bacterium
CAAGGAAAAAATATCTAAAGAGACTCGAACCTCTGAAACCCCAGATGATTAAAGGATTTAGTCTGTTTTTAAAAATTTTGGGTTTTATTCTTTTTTTGTCGCAAACAGTGTAAACATGCATTAAGAGAGCCTTTTGGCTCTCTTTTAGAAAAAATGGGCGGGAGGAGACTCGAACTCCTACAGATTTCTCCGCTAGATCCTAAGTCTAGTGCGTCTACCAATTTCGCCACTCGCCCAATTTTAAAAACTATTATATATAGTACTAAATAAATAACTTTGGTCAATAGGTTTAAAATATGTATTTTTATTTTAATTATAAGTATAACTGATGTGTTCCACTTTAAATTTTTGTGTTAATATAATTTTAAAAGTTAAATCAATAAATTATAAAGTAAATAGAATATGGGGCGTTAGCGCAGCTGGTAGCGCATCACACTGGCAGTGTGGGGGTCACGAGTTCGAGTCTCGTACGCTCCATACTTTACAACAAGAGCCGAAAAGGCTCTTTTTTAGTGGCTTTTCGAGTTTCAATCTGCGTTTCAGACGATTAATCTTTGAAAAGTAAATTTTCTAAAAACATCAAAAGTCTTTCTGGATATATCAAAGTTTAATAGCGCTTAAAAAGTTATCTTTACGTGTTTAGGATTCTTTCTACTTCTTTTTTATAGATATTTACATTCGGCTGGTCAACCTCCGGCAGGATATCGTTTTTTTCAATTCCTTTTATTTTCCTCAGCAGCATTCCTGTATATATTGTTTCAAAATGTTTAAGTTCTATAAATTCGGCTATGGATTCTGGCGACAAATCCTTTAATCTTATTACTGATACGGGATGCAAATCAGAATATGCTTTGAGCGAACCTTGAATAAGAGCGTTATATGCCTTGTAGCTTGAGGTTGCAGGAGTTTGAATTATGTTAAATGTATAAAAAGATGTTTTGTTGCCTGAATCCAAATCACTTTCTGCGGAGTTGTGCAAAAATTCCGGCCCCATAATGTCACCCGCCGCTTTATAAAGCGATTTATGGGATTCTTTCTTTAATTGTGTATTCCATAGTAAAGTCCCTCTGAGAGCATTTCCAAAGTAATAATCAGTTTGTTCAGGTCTTCCGTTTATTATTGCATTTGTATTAAATAAAGCCCTTTGCGCCGCAGGATTCATTTGTATGTCAGAATTTAAATATTTTTTTTGTGCTTTAATTGCCGATTCCAAAAGGCGTTTCATATTATCCTTGGGCATTCCGCAATATGCAAGCGCAATAAGTGCATGGTCATCAAAAGCTCCAAATCTGCCTCCGCAGTCATCATGGATGATTCCGCATTTGTAGCCGTTTTCCTCTGCTATTTTTCTGAGTTTACTTTTCTGTGTGTTTTCATCAGTAATACAAATAAAATGTTTTGACGCTTTTTCTTTGGCGTAAGCCAGTGCGGAAGATTCGGGAAATCCTTTATTAATAAAATCTTGTTTGAATTTGTTTATAAATGCATTATGAACAAATTCATATCCGGTTGATGTTTCCAGAGTTGTTCCTGATTTGGATGCAACTATTATACATGCTTCATCAAGGTCACCGAGATTATTTATGAATTTTTCCATTCCGGACGGGTCAACGGAGGATAGAAATGTGACTTTGTCCGGGGCATTATTTAAAGCCAGCAAATTTTCTATCGTATGCTTAGAACCGCCTATTCCGATAATGCCGAGTTTTTTAGGCCCTGATTCTTTAAGACTTTCTGCCAGTTCATAAATGGTGTCCAATCTTTGCAGCTGCAATTCAGGCAATATTTTAATCCAGTTTAAGACTTGTCCCGGTTTACCTGCTCGTGTATTAAGGTCTTTTATATTCTCTTTTAAAAAGGTGCCGTATTTCTTTTCTAATTCTATTATGGATGGAGAGTTATAAAATTCTACATCGATTGTTTGCTGCTTTTTAAAATGTGCAATATATGCCATTAAATTTATATTAGATACCGGTTTTGTATTATCAAAAAAATGATGTATATCAGCAGGTGCCGGCTTAGTTTTTTCATTGGCAGTTTGCCGGGGAGTTTGATTTAAATAGTGGTATGTTATGTTATTTATCATAAAAATATTTTACATCTAATACAGGCATTAAGTTTCTAAAAATAAAATTGTGCGTATTATTTAAAATATTTTTATATTTTTTAACAATAAGAAAAGGATAGAGTTATTCTATCCTTTTCTTGCGTTATGTCAGGTTATTTTACAGCTAATTTTTTCTTTTCATCTTTTTCTATGTATTTTTTAGGTGCATCAATTTTCAAGACACCATGTTCAAGTTTTGCTTCTGTTTTTTCAATATTTATTTCTTCAGGAAAATAGATTGTTCTTGAAAATTCCCCATAACGAAATTCAGATTTTTTGTAGGCTTTTTCATCTATATTTTTGTTTTCTTCTTTTATAGCGTTAATAGTTAGATAGTTTTTATCAATATCAATATCCAAGTTTTCTTTTTTTACTCCCGGTAATTCTGCTCTTACTTCATAATCAAGACCCTTATCTGTAATTTCTACCGGCATAGAAAATTTGTCCATGTCTTCCCAATAAGCTGCCTCAGGGAAATAACTGTCAAAATGTCTATTTAATAAAGAGCTGATTTCGTCATTAACTGTTCTGATGAAATGTTCAGGTGCTTTTCTGACTAAAAATTTCATAATCTGTACTCCTTTCATACATTCGTTTTTATTTACACTTACGTTATAACTCTGTCTTATTGAAATATTATTTTTTTTAACTAAAATTTAACAATTCATCGTACAGAGTTGATATGCTATAATTACCTTGTAGTATTTATGTGTTGAGGATAAAATGAAAAATTTATACAGAGTGGTCTTTAGTTGTTTGTTGTGTGTGTTTTCTTTGCTTCAATGCGGATGTACCCAGAGTATAAGCTTTAAGCTGGAATATGACAAAGGTTTTAAAGCTTATAATGAAAAAGATTATGATACGGCAATAACGAGTTTTAATAATGCGTTGAAATATAATCCTGATTCATACAGTACATATTGTCTTTTAGGTACCAGCTACGGATACATGAATGAAACAAAAGATGCCCGCAGGGTTTTGAGCGAGGCTGTGAAAAAATTTCCTGATAAATGGAATGCATATATATTTTTAGGGGATATGGAGCGAAGTGCAAAAAATTATCAAGCGGCGCTTGAATATTACGAAAAGGCGGTTCAATTAGATTCAATGCCTGCAGATACAAAAGTTTATTATCAAAATGTAATACAAGATGTGAAAAAAGAAGAAAATAAATGGAATCTGATTAATGCCGAACCTCAAGAGGTCAGGCTTGCTAAATTGCTGGAAGAAAAAAAGAACAGCCGTAAAAGTACCGAGTCTTCAAATACTGAAACAACACCAAAAGTTTCAGAATCTTCTGATTCTGATGATATAGTACAGCTCGATTGGACTGTTTGGGAGAATGCATTGACAGTGACCAACAATTCCATGTCTTTGCTTCAATATAGTAAAAAGGGGGAAGATGTTAAAAATTATCAATGGTCAGAACTTGTGACAATACAGCATTTCCGCCCTGATTTTATAAAAGAAAAAACTGCTTCTGAATATCTTGATGCTCATATAAAACAAATACAGGATATGGCTAAAAATGCTCAAAAAAGTTTTACTAAAACAACAATTTCAGAATCTCCCGATGAAATAATTTATGAATGGTCTTTTGACGGCGGCAAAGAATCTGAAATTGCACGAGTGGTTCATAATGAAAACGGCATATATCATTTTCATTATGCCAAAAAAGGTATAGTGGCTCCGGACGAGAAAGCAAAGTGGCTTTCTGTTATAAAAAATGCAAAGATTAAATGATTTTTGATATATAGGATATAAGATGAGAGAAAATGAACTTTATATTTGCAGAATCGTTATAAATATAGGAAAGCGGCTGAAAGGATAAAGCGGTGAATAAAAAGTTGGCGGTAATCGGTGTTCTTATTTTATTAACATCGGTAATTATAAGAGTCTTGTGGATAGGTCTAAAGAATTTTAAGCCGGATGATTTTAAACCGGCTGCTGTAATATTTGTGGTGGATTCTTCAGCTTCTAATCAAAAAAATCTTGCAGAACAAAAGAAGTTTTTGAAGCAGATATGTTCCCTGCTTGACCCTGAAGATCAGGTGAAAATAATTAAAGTTTCTCAAGATGCATACTTGATATTTGAAGGCGCACCGCATAATGGGAATGAAATAACAAAAGCTATGGAGGCTTTTACAAAATATGATCCGGAAGAACTGGGTACTGCATACGGTGAGGCCTTAAAGAAGGCATTTTCTCATGTACTCACCATGAAAAAGGAAGGTTATGTTCCATCAGTCGTAGTAATAGGTGATTTAGAAAATGAGGGGGACAGTTCTAAACAAATTGATTGGGAACTTCTTCCGGATAATGTCGCTCATATTCAAAAATATGCACCTGATTTGTCAATGATGTTTTTGTTTGCTCATCCGCAGAAGTTGGATATGGTAAAAGAAAAACTGACACCTGTGTTGGGCGAGAAAAAATTGATTGTTGCTCCTGAACAGACAGCAGAGAAATCATTGAGAAAATATATTCGGGCAATAGGAAGATAGAGGTTTCATATGGGTTTAATAATTAAAACATCTGACAGCGAAAAAGTATTTGAGGCTAAAGAGGCTATAAGTATCGGCTCTTTGCCTGAATGTGATGCGCTCTTGAATATTGGGTGCGATTTTATGCTTACTTTATCTTATGATTCCGTATCCGGGAAGTGGAATTTGGTGAATAATTTTAATTCTGAAAAACTTCTTTTTAAAGGGACGCCGCTTCCCAAAAAGATAACTATTGACAAGATTTGTAAGTTAATGGTTGCAGATTCTGATGAGTTCATCACGATAAAAGTTACGGATTCATTACCTGCGGCAAAACCTTTAAGGAAGATAGCACAGGAAGATTTTACAGAAGAAGATATAAAAGCACTCTCCGGCAGCGGTGTAAATACTTCTGCGAGAATAAAACTGGAAAAACAAAAGGATGATATTGACGCTGATAGAGCTGCAATTATAAAAGAAATTTTTGTTTCTGTTAATGATTTAAAGAAAAGACATTCTTTGAATTCTATATCATCGGTTTTTGTTAATATTGCCCTGTTTTTGAGTTCTCTGGTTTGTGCATTCGGTCTTTCAAATTATTTAATGGGGCTGCCGATTCAGGATACGGGAAACTTTTTAAGGCTTCCTACTAATATTAAAATGTTATTTCTGTTTACATTTATTGTTTTTGGTATTTCATTGATACTGAAACAGGGCGTGTATTTAATATTTAAACGTGGTGAAAATCATGTTTTGAATGTTGTTACCAACTTTATGATTGGGATTTCTTCATTATTTTATTGTGCTTTGTATGCGGTGAATGTTATTTACTATATGAATCCTGATAGAAACATTGTATTTGGTATTTTAATCTCATTATTTTTTGTAGGCCTGAATGTTGTTCTTTCTGTAGCATGCGGATATTTTAAGAGCAACGGACATTATATAGATAATGAATTAAATAAAATTGAATACCGTGAGGATTTTGAGCGGGTTCTTAACAGGTATCGCAGCTGGGTAGAGCGGTACATAAATAATTTAAGCAACACAAAGTTGAAAAATATAAAAGACAGGCTTTTTAATTTGCAGATAAAATCTTTCGGTGAAACCGTAATAGGCTTTTTAACCGCACCTTTTTTGGCTTACGGGGTATCTAATACCCTTGCTATGTGTTTTCCGGAAGCCGCAGGGTGGATTCGTGTTTCAGGTTTGAGATTTAGTCCTGTATTTCTAGTGCTTTCATCATTCTTGATTATTTTTGCATTTTTTGCTTTTGTAAATGCATTTTTATCAATGAGAAAAATACAGGGGGCCGGGGTGCTAAAGCAGGATGGATTTTCAAATTATCTGCTGCATGGTACGGATTTCCTCGGATTAGAGGGGATAAAAAAACTCGGGTTTGAAAAAAATCGCTCTTTAGTTATTGCTGTTTCTATAATTTTTATTGAATTTACAATGAACAGTTCTTATTTCATGACAGAAATAGGCGGTGATTTGCAGGGGATTCTCTTAAGTCTTATTGCGGCTTTGGTTCCTACTGCGTTATTGATTGCGGAAACATTTATGTTAAGCAGTACAAAATATGAAATTTTTGCGTCAGAAGAATTATTGGCAAAGGTTGATAAAGATTAGATGAAAAATTTGAAAATTGTATTTCTAATTATAGTTTTTGTACTTTTTAGCGTGCTGTTAGTATTATTTAAACCTCAGATGCATAAGCAGGTGTTGATTGATGATGCGGATTTTGTTTTTGTTCAGAAAGAGACGTTGCATACGGAGCAAAATATGCAGTCAGCATTTGCTGTTGATACGGGTGCAAAGCTGCGTACGCCCGTTGTTGATGCAAAAACTGACGATGTTTCTGGTACTGCATTGAAAACGCCAAAGGCTTCGAAATCTGAAGTTAAACAAAATGTGAAAAAGAATCCTGAGGTAGCGGCGAACAAAATTGAAAAACCTTTGCCGGCATCAGAAAAGAAATCAAAATCTTCAGGAAAACAAATTGTTCCCTCTAAAGAACAAATACTTAAAGAAGAAATTTCACAAAAGCCTAAGGTTGAAATTAAGCATGAGTTAACAGAAGAAGAGGAAATAATAGTCTGGAACAAATGGAGAAGCGATTTGCAAAATCAGGTAATGAGAGATACTAAAATTTCGGCTCCGCTGGGTACGGGATTTAAATTTTCTTTTACTGTTGATAAATTCGGCAAAATTTCGAATTTAAAAGTCTGGTCAACAAGTCCTGCTTATTCGGAGCTGGCAGTCAGGGTAATAAAGCCGCTTTTACTCAGTTATCAGGGACAGCCGATTCTTAATTTTCCGGACGGCACAAGACGTGTTATAACTAATGTAACAGGCGGATTCAGAATGGCAACACATACCGGATACAGTACTCCGGATGATTATTCTGATATAGAAAGAATTAAAAGATTGAGGTAGCGATGTTTAGATGTAGCGAATGCGGAAATAAATTTTCCGACAAACCTGATTATTGCGAATGTGGGAATAATACATTTGAAAAAATTTCAGAACCGGTTAAAAAGCTAAAATTGCCGATAGGTGATATTTTATCACTGGTATTTTTTGTCTTTTGTTTGATATTGTCTGCTGCAATTTGGTTTATTGATATTGATGAAAACAAAAACGGCTCCGGGCATCAGAATAAGCCTGAACAGGTTGAGGCTCCAATTGAGAAAAAATCAGATATACCTGATATAGAAACTCTGTGGAAGAATTCAAAGCCTGTGACTTCAGTACAAACAGAGGTGAAGCCGTCTGTAAATATTAAACTTCCGATTTCGGAAGAAACTCCCAAGATAAATCAAAGTAAGCAGGTAAAAAAGCCTGCCAGCTCTTCACCTGTTAATATATCCAAACAGGCTGTTAAAAAAAATCTACAAAAGCCCGTGCAAAAAGCAATGACTAAAAAATCTGCCGTGTCTGAAAACAGCGTTAAAAATGATGAAAAATTAAGAGCAAATCAAGAATTGACGGATTATAAAACCGGGCTTAGAAAGGCTTTATTTCGTTATATTGATTTTACACAAATTCAAGGAGCCGGTGAATGCATAGTTGAGTTTAATATTGATAATTCCGGAAAACTTACGAACAGAAAATTTGTTTTACAATCACCTAATGAGTCGGTGAACAGCTCTGTTTATAAAATGATGATGAGTATGCCGAAATATTACCCGCCGCCTGCTTCTTATCGTGGCGAAAATATAAAAATGAGTTTTTATTTTAAAAACGGTTACTATGAAATAAATTATTTATAATTATTTATAATTGTTTATAATTTTTTATTTAAAAATTTATATCCTATAATAATAATATAATCTGTCATGCGTTTTATTTATGGAGAGAATTATGGGATATAGTTTTGAAGTTATTACGGGGCCGATGAGCTGCGGAAAGACAGAAGAACTTTTAAGAAGAGTCAAACGGTGTATTATTGCCCAGAAAAAAGTTAAAGTGATAAGTCCTGAAACCGACACAAGAACGAAGGGCGATTACATAGAATCAAGAAACGGTTTATGGCTTGATGCTATTACTGTTGCAGATGCTAATGATATATTGCATCATGTGAATGCGGCAGATGAGGTAGTTGCGATTGATGAATTGCAGTTCTTCGACGCAAATATTGTGCCTGTTGTAAAAACACTTATTGATCAGGGAAAAAGAATAATTGCATCCGGTTTGGATTTGGATTTCAAAGGCGAGCCGTTCGGATATATGCCGGAGCTTCTTTGTCTTGCTGATAAAGTTGATAAACTAACGGCTGTTTGTATGAAGTGCGGCGCAGATAATGCAACCAGAACTCAAAGATTAATAAACGGCTCTCCGGCAGATAAAAATTCTCCTTTAATCATGATAGGCGGCGATGAGACTTATGAAGCCCGCTGTTTAAAATGCTACGAACTTCCGGATGTTAAGGCGGAAACAAGAAAACGGGGATTTAAACTATTAAGTTTTGAAAAACATTAATAGAGTAATGCTCTTTTCTTTTTCAGTTCAGGATGAATCAGGTATTCATCATATTTGTATCTTGAATCTACCCATCCTTTTGGTGTTATTTCAATAATTCGATTTGCTACTGTTTGTATAAACTTGTGATCTTGTGATGTAAAAAGAACTACTCCGTCAAAATCAATGAGCGCATTGTTCAAAGATGTAATCGATTCTAAATCCAGATGGTTAGTAGGTTCGTCAAAAATTAAGACATTTGTTTCTGAGACCATCATTTTTGCTATCATACAGCGTACTTTCTCTCCTCCTGAAAGTACATTCGCACTTTTTTCAGATTCTTCTCCGGAAAAGAGCATTCTTCCTAAATATCCCCGTATGTAACTAATATGCTGTTCTGCGGAGTATTGGCGAAGCCAGTCTATAAGACTTATATTTGTTTCAAAAAATTTGTTATTATCCTGTGGAAAATAGGAATATGTAGCTGTTACTCCCCAGTTGTATTGACCGGAGTCAGGGATTTCTTCACCTGTGATTATTTTAAAGAAGGTTGTTGGTATAAGCGGGTCAGGACTCAAAAATGCAATTTTTTCACCTCTGGATACGTCCAATGAAAAGTTTTTGATTAATAGTTCTCCGTTGAGCTTTTTGTTAAGCTTTTCTACATGCAAAATGTCTTTGCCGGGGATTTTTACATAATTAAAACGAATGGCAGGATATTTTCTTGAGGAAGGTTTAATTTCTTCAAGCGAAAGTTTGTCCAGTATATTTTTTCTGGAGGTGGCTTGTGCTGCTTTTGAAGCATTTGCACTGAATCTTGCAATAAACTTTTTCAACTCTTCCATTTTTTCTTCAGTTTTTCTGTTAAGCTCTTCTTTTTGTTTTTGAATTAATCTGCTTGCTTCAGACCAGAAGGTGTAGTTGCCTGTGTATAACTGGATATTTTTATAGTCTATATCTGCAATATGTGTGCATACGTTATCCAGAAAGCTTCTGTCGTGTGAAACGACAATCACTGTATTTTGAAAGTTAATCAGGAATTCTTCAAGCCATTTTATAGTTGTTATATCAAGATGGTTGGTCGGTTCGTCAAGCAAAAGTATATCAGGGTTTCCAAAGAGTGCTTGTGCCAGTAATACCCGTACTTTTTCACTTCCTGTTAAATCCTTCATTAAAGAGTAGTGCTTTTCATCTTCTATACCCAAATCACTTAATAATGACGCAGCCATTGATTCAGCCTGCCAGCCGTCCATTTCTGCGAATTCTGTTTCAAGCTCTGAGACTTTTAATCCGTCTTCATCAGTAAAATCGCTTTTGGCATACAGAGCTTCTTTTTCTTTCATAACATCATACAGGTGTTTATGACCCATTATTACTGTATCAATTACCTGAAATTCATCAAATTCAAAATGGTTTTGTTTTAAAACAGCTATACGTTCTCCTTTTGTGATATGAACTTCGCCTGAGGTTGGTTCAATGTCGCCTGAAATAATTTTTAAAAGAGTACTTTTCCCCGCTCCGTTAGCTCCTATTACTCCATAGCAGTTTCCGGGAGAGAATTTTACGCTTACATTTTCAAAAAGTGTTTGGCTTCCAAAACGGATTGTCAATTTATCAGTTGTTATCATTGTTCAGGCTTTCCTATTCTTAAAAATTGATTGTCAGGTTATGTTTATCTGTCTGTATATCTTTTGAGAATTATCACATAAATCTGTTAAAATGTAAAAATCACCTGTATTGGGTTTGTTGGCGGGTGGAAAAATTGTGATTTGTGGTAAATTTATATTATGAGGAAAAAGTCTTTTTTTATATCAATAGTAATAATTTTTATCTTTTTGTTAGCAAGCTGCATTCGAATAGACAGGCCTGAGTCTGAAAAAATTAATAAAAGCAAGAGCGAGGAAGCGTCTGCTGATTTTAAACCTCTTCCGTTTGAAATCAGGCAAATAGACGGAATTGATTATATAATGTCCAGAA
>CASDVD010000140.1 GCA_949284155.1 uncultured bacterium
GCTGAACTTGTTTCAGCATCTTACAATCTTGGAGTTGAGCTCATCACCGGTAAGACCCTGAAATAAATTCAGGGTGACAGCAAGTTTTAATTAGCATCCGCAAGTTCAGAATGACAGTTATTATTTTTTAGGGTTATGTATGTCTGTTTGAAAAAATTATAATGTTCTAAAAATAAGACAGTTTCGGGCTTTTGAGTTTCTCTGTTTGTTTTATAAGACGAATCGGAATTAGTCAAGCGGTTTTTTATTTTATCTGTTCTAAACTAAAATATTGTTCATTGCATCAATAAGTATGCTGTCTGATATTTTAATATTTTTGTTTGCAACTTCTCTGTTCTTGTGGATTGCATCTTTGAATTTTTGTATTCTTTCCGATGTCCAAAAGATTTTGAAAAATGTATTTTTGTAGTGTTCTTCAAGCTTTTCAATGATTTGAGCCATTGCGTCAATATCGAATTGAGCTTTAAATTCTTTAAAATTAGGGTTTTCTAAAATTCTTTTATCTTCATCAAGGCTCTTTGAAAATTTATATAATCTTTTCAATAACATTATTTTGGTTTTATCAAGTGACGGATTTTCTTGGAATCTGCTGAATGGATTTGTTGAGGCTGCTTTTCTCTGTCCGATTTTGTAAAGGTTGACAAGATATGCATCTATTAATTTATCAGTCGAATAGAAAGTTGTTTCAGGAAACATTGTTTTTTGCCAGACCTGTTTAATCAGGCTCCAGTCTTTTTTATACGCTGTTGCATTTCCCAGTTCTGCTCTAAGCCCGCTTGTTTTCCAGCTTTCTGTGAGAACGGCGGAGGATATTATATTTTTGTCAGTTGCAGCAAGCATAGCAAATTCTTTTGCTGTTTCTTCGGATTTTTTTATAAACTGTATGAATTTACTATCCAATCCGGATAAGCGATTATAACGATGGGTTAACCTGTCAAGCACTATTTCTCTTCCGTCAGCAGTTTTAAAAACTTTACCGCTGTAGCTGTTTAAATTAATATAATTGTCTCTCAGAATATTCAAAATTGTCTCTTCACGATTCGGCTCCCGCATAAATCTGTATTGAAGAGGTTCTTTATATTTGAAGACATCTGAAATTTCAGTCGGTCTGGCTGTTCCTTTGAATTTGCCGGTAATCATTTCCAGTGCGATATTATCTTGCAGTTGTTTGACTTCAGGGTAGATTCCCCATTTTTTTACTGTGTTGGCAAGCTTAGAGTCGAAAAATTGATTAATTATTTTGATTTTTTCTTCTAATGTTTTGCATTTTTGTACATCATCAAATAGAGAAGCCGGCGTGATTGATTTTAGATTGTTGGTGATTTCATCTTCAAAATTGAGGTCAAAAACTTTTATTTCAGGGTATAAACTTTTTGCTTCTGCAACCGTTTTGCAGTCGTTTAATCCTGAATAGTGTTCTGATATAATTTTCGTTAAATTAAAGTCTGATTTTTCAGCAGAGTCTGAAATCTTGTTGTATAAATTTTCCGGTACTACATCTTTGAAGCTTTGGAGTTTTAGTTTAAAAGCTTTAAAAAAATCGTCAAAATTTTGGAACAGTCTTTTGTGTACAATTCCTTTATATGCCTGAAGCAGTTCCGGATTTACGTGTGAAAGTTCGGGAGAAATATCGTCCGCAATCTTTGTTCCTTGGGTTACGGTTGTCTGTTCTATAGCCTTTAACGCAGTTTTTACGGTGTTTATTGCCTGAATATGTTTAATCATATTGGTAATAAAACTCCTTAACAAAATAATTTGCCTATTTGTTAAGTAATTTAAAATTTTTTTGATATATGACTATAGTATATCCTGGGCTCCGGTCTTAAACTAACTCTCCGAAAAGGTGCCAGGTTGAAGCACGTGTAATTTTTGTATTTTGGAAAGTGCCGACCAGGTCTTCACTGCCTTCAAAGTGTACAATTTTATTGTTTCCGGCACGAGAGGCAAGTATTGTTTTTCCGTTTCTTTTTTCTGCTGATTCAACAAGAACTTCAAGCGTTTTTCCTACAAATTTTTTGTTAGACTTAATGCAGGCTTCTCTGTTTTTTTCATTTAGTACTGCAAGTCTTTGCATTTTTGTCTCTTCGTCAATAAATTTGTCGACCCAGCGTGCGGCTTTAGTTTTTTCTCTTGGCGAATAGGCTGCTGTATTAGAATAATCCAATTCAAATTCATCAATTGCGCTCAATGTGTCATTAAATTGTTCCTGCGTTTCTCCGGGAAATCCGGCGATGAAATCGGAGGTTATTGTGACATCTTCAAAGGTATTCCTTATTTTTTTTACAATATCGCCGTATTCTTCACGTGTGTATCTTCTGTTCATATCTTTTAACAGTGCAGTATTTCCTGACTGCATCGGAATATGGAAATATTCACATACTTTATCGCATTCTTTAACTGCTTGAATCAGGTCATCTGAAATATCTGTCGGATACGAGGTTACGAATCTGATTCTGAATCTTCCGTCTATTTTGTTAAGTTCACGAAGCAGATTTGCAAGTGTGATATTATCGCCCAGTCCTTTGCCGTAGCTGTCAACATTTTGGCCCAGAAGTGTAATTTCCTTGAAGCCGTTTTTGATTGCCTTTTTTGCTTCAAATATAATTTTTTCAGGCGTTCTGCTTCTTTCTCTGCCTCTGGTGAAAGGAACTATGCAGTATGTACAGAAATTATCGCAGCCTTCCATAATCGGTATCCAGGCATTGAAACTTTTTGCACGTTTGATTTCAAATTGTGTTTCATCTGCAATATATGGTTTTTCCGGAGTTGCGCAGACTCTTTCACCCTTGTTTATTCTTTTTAATAGCTCGGGAAGTTCATAGATATTATTTGTGCCAAAAACTAAATCAATGAACGGGAATCGTTTAAGCAGTTTTTCTTTGTCCTGCTGGGCTACACATCCGCAGAAGGCAATTTTTATATATTTACCTTTTCTTTTTCCCTGGCGTTTCCATTTTCCCCAAACACCGACACGGCTGTATGCTTTGTCAGCGGAAAGCTGGCGTATGCTGCAGGTGTTAATAATTAAAAAGTCTGCATCTTCCGGGATTTGAGTTTCCTCATATCCAAAATGTGATAGTATCCCTATTATTCTTTCGCTGTCCGATTTGTTCATCTGACAGCCCAATGTTTCAACATAAACCTTTTTCATAGCTGTTCCCAAATTGTACGAAAATTATTGTAAATCAAACATGATTCAAATGCAGCTATAAGAAAAGAGATACTTTATGCTGTTAATTTAATATATCTGGCAGAGCCGATGCCGTCGATTTTTGATATTTCATCAAGTGTTTTTTCATCGACCTCACTGCCTGTGTTAATAATCATTATTGATACATTATCATTTTGTATTGATTTTTGTGCTACATTCATTCTGCTTATGTTTATTCCTGCGTTACCGAGTACTGTTGCTACTTTGGCAATCATGGCAGGTTTGTTTTCATGAGGAACAAGCAGCATGTGTTTTTCCGGTTCAATACTTGTGTTATAGTCGTTAATTTTTACAATTCTTGGCAGATTTTGAGCAAGTAAAGCTCCTGATACTATAGAGCTGTCATTATCCGTTGTTAATTTTACGGTGATTGAACCTATATAATCGCAGCTTTTTTGAGATTTGGATGTTGTTACATTCAAACCTTTAGTCTTTGCAATAATCGGAGCATTTACAAAGTTTACATCCACCATAAATGAGGAAAGTACTCCTTTTAAAACGGCAACTTCAAGAGGTGAAACATCTAAATCGGCAAGATTTCCGTTTACTGTAATTTCGATATTTTTAAGCTGTCCCTGTGCGGATTGCATAGCCATTTCTCCGATATTCTCAGCCAGCTGCATGTAATCTTTCACCGGTTCAAGTTTTTGCGGTTTTAAAGAGGGAATATTAACGGCAGCACGTGCAGACCCGCCAAGAAGCACCTCTTTTATCTGTTCTGCGACGTCAATCGCAACATTCAGCTGGGCTTCTTCTGTTGATGCGCCAAGATGCGGTGTCAGCAGGATATCTCCGGTTGTTTTCACAAGAGGATTTTCCGCAATATTAGGTTCTCCTTCAAATACATCTACCGCAGCCTGAGCGACCTGTCCTGATTCAAGAGCTTCTTTCAGGGCCGCTTCATCGATTATCCCTCCTCTGGCACAATTTATAAGACGCACGCCCTTTTTCATTCTGTTTATCGTGTTTTTATTGATTAAATATGCAGTTTCTTTTGTCTTGGGGGTATGAACTGTTATGTAGTCGCATTTTCCCCAGAATTCATCAAGAGTGGGAATATATTTTGCACCGAATTTTTCCACAACTTCTTTAGAAGTGTAAGGATCGCAAACAAGCACTTCCATACCCAGTGCTAATGCTACTTTAGCAACATGAGAGCCGATTTTTCCAAAGCCGATAATACCGAGTGTTTTATGAAATACTTCATGTCCTGTATATTTGGAGCGTTCCCAGAGTCCTTCTTTTGTTGTTTGTGCGGCTTTTGCAATATTTCTTGACATTGCTAACATCAATGCAATTGTATGTTCTGCTGCTGCGTTTGTGTTTCCGTCCGGAGAATTGACTACAATAATCCCTTTTTGTGTTGCTGTTTCAACATCAATATTGTCAACGCCGACACCGGCACGTCCGATGATTTTCAGATTTTTTGCCGCTTCAAGAACTTTTGCCGTTACTTTTGTTTGTGAGCGCACCATTAATGCATCATATCCGCCTATTATTTTACACAACTCCTCTTCCGGCATTGTCGGCAGAATATCAGCCTGCGCAGCTTCTTCTACTATTTTTTTTGCTGTTTCATTGATTTTATCTGTAATTAATACTTTCATATAACTCCTTACCGCTTTAAATTCTATAATTTATTTTGTTCTTTAATTATATATTATTTTTGGCAATCGGGCATGAATTAATAAATTGCCACAAATTTTTATTTTTAGTAAAATTAAAAACAGCTTTTGGCTCTTTTATAGAGCGGATTTTTATTGAAAAAGGAGCGGGTATTGGAAAATTTATCATTAAAAGCTACTGCTGTCGGAAGCTTGCCTTATAAAAATCCTTCCGAAGCGTTGGATTTAATATTTGAGTGTTTTCGGGAGATTCCTTTCTGGCCGCAGCTTGCTGCGGCTGACAGAAGAGAGGATATGATTATTCAGTATAATCAAGGTGTGCCCGGGATTAAATTTAATGATAAAGAGGAAAAATATTATTGCGATACGCAGTCTGATGAATTCTTTTCGGAATTGGAGGAATTTTTTCTTGACTATGAATCAGTTGTCAATGAAAAAGATAAATCTAACCTTTCTAAATATGCGATAACTGAACCTTATTCCTGTTCTATTGCTCCGTTTTTTGAAAGACTTAAAGGCTGCAAATTTGCAAAAGGTCATGTAACAGGGCCTTTTACCTGGGGAACAAGTTTGTGCGATTCAGAATGCAAATGCAGTTTTTATGATGAGACTTACCGGGAAGTTTTGGTCAAGGCAATTACTCTAAAAGCAGTTTGGCAGATTGAAGAATTTAAGAAACATTCACCCGGGGTTAAGCCTGTTATATTTCTTGATGAACCTGTTTTATCGCAGTACGGGACTTCAGCTTTTGTTACTGTTCAGAGGGAGGATATTGAAAATGCAATCAGTGAGATTGCACAGGTTATAAGGGCTTTTGGCGGGCTTTGTGCGGTTCATTGCTGCGGCAAGGCTGATTGGTCTTTGTTAATTGACTCAAATGTTGATATTATCAATTTCGACGGATATGCTTATTCCAAAAGTTTATGTTTATATTCCAATGAGCTCAAATCGTTTTTGAAAAAAGGCGGATATCTGGCCTGGGGAATGGTTCCTACTCTTGATAAGACCGCATTGGAAAATGCTGATGCGGAGTCTTTAACAAAACTTTTTGAAAAGTCGGTTTCTTATCTTACGGAAAAAGGGATTGAGCAAAATTTAATAATTAAGCAAAGTTTTCTGACTCCGTCTTGCGGTGCCGGCGGATTGAATATTGAACTGGCTCAAAAAGCGATGAGACTTACATCGGAATTAAGCAAAAGGCTCAGTGAGATTTATGAGGTAATTTAATGACTATAACACTTGCTATGACCGGAAAAAGCGGAAGCGGAAAGACGACTCTTTGTAAGGCGTTTGTGAAATTATTTAAAGAAATTTATCCTGATAAAAGTATACTGCTTTTTGACAATGACCTTTCCGGGGAGCTTGGTCATACATACGGGCTTGATATAAGGAATACTATTTACGGTATAAGAAGCGGGAAGCATGAATACAAGACCGGTATTCCTGAAAAAATGACAAAGCAGGAATATATTGAATGGGCGCTTGAAGATATTATTGTTGAAGTTGAAGATAATGTAGATTTGATTGTGTCATGGCTTGTTCCGTCCAAGGATTGCAGATGTCCTATTACCC
>CASDVD010000141.1 GCA_949284155.1 uncultured bacterium
ACTTTTAGAACGAGTTTCGCAACTTCATGAGGTTCCAGACCCGAATTATTATTCTTTTTTGCATTTTGAGTCAAAAATTCATATTCACTTTTATACTTTTCATGGTAGTAGTGTGGAATTTGAGCAAATATTTTTTCGCAGGCTTCAAGAGATTTATCCCAGATATTTGTTTTTACAACACCCGGTTTTATTGAAATAATCTTCAAATCAGCATTTTTATTTTCCAGAAGAAGCGAATTAAAGAATATATCCAAAGCCCGCTTTGATGCGCTATAAGGAGATATAAACGGAAAGATTGCAAAGCTGGCCATTGAACTGATATTAACAATACGCCCTTTTCCCAACATAGGAAGAAATTTCTGCGCAACCCTCAGCGGCCCGTATACATTTACGTCAAACTGTTTTTTTATAACATCTATATCCAGACATTCGACAGGCCCGGCAAGAGCAATGCCTGCATTATTAACAAGTGCATATAAAACATCCGTTTTTTCAGATATTTCAAGATAAGCTTTCTCAACAGATTCTTTATCTGTTACATCAATATAAACGCCTGTTATATTGCTGTTAAGCTTTTCTAATTCTATTTTGTCCTCTTCTTTTCGGAATCCCGCAAAAACGCCAAACCCGTCTTCAGCCAATACTTTTGCTGTTTCTTTACCCAGACCGGAGGAGGCTCCCGTTATTAAAACATATTTTTTCATAATAAAACCCCTTAAAAAAACAGCCTGTACGGGCTGTTTTTTTAATTATACATTCAAAATAAATCCGCCGTTATCTGCATTATGCAAAGCATCTTCATTCAATTTTGCCCGAAGGTTTTTTATGTATTTGTACACATAATCTCTTGGCAAATCCAGAACCTGAGCCAGCTCTTTAGCATACACAATATTATTTTTGTTATTCAAGAAATGTTCAAAAACGGCCTGTTCTCTTGGTGTCAAATTTTTCTTAAATGTTAATTGAACATCATCTGATGAAACAACGGGCGCACTTTTTGCAGAAGTTTTTGCCGGAGTATTTTTTTGTTTAGTCGGTGTTTTTGCAGCTTTTTGCTGTATTTTAGGCTGAACTTTTTCAGCGGGTTTTACTGCAACAGGTTTTGCAGCCGCAATTTTTGCCGGTTTTATTGTCTCACGTGTAAGTCTTATATCTTCAATCTCTTTTTCACGCTCAAAAGACTGCTGTGCAAGTGAACTTATCTTTTCTACTTTTACCTGATATGTTCTCACCGGTGCTTCTTCTTCAAAGTGAGAATTTTTCATAACCATATCAACGATATCGTTAGTTTCTTTTTCTTCACTGATTACTTTTCCCAACCTTTGAGCATATTCTTCAAGAGTAATTCTTTCTAGTGAACTTCTCCAGCGTCTGATTTCTTCTTTGCTCAAATATTCCGGCATTCCGTTTCTCCTTGACTAAATCTGTTTACCTAACCTGCGTGGATGCGCATTTTTGCCAAATCTCTCATTAAAAGCCATTACCAACTATGATTATGGGGTATCAGAGCCTTTCAGCATTTTTAATCTAGCACAAAATTCTTTTAAAAATCACAAAATATGTAGTAATTTTAAATATATTAATAAAATATTTACAAACAATTGACAAATTCAGCCTATTTTATCTGCATAAGCTTTCATATAAATGCAGTATCTTTTTGCAAAAGTGCAAATTTGGATTATAATGTTTTTATGATTGAAATGAAGGTAATGGGAATAGCTCTAGATACCCGGACAGGTTCTCCGATTGTTGTTTTGCATGATTTGCAAAACAGAAAAGCATTGCCAATTTGGATTGGTTCCGCAGAAGCCAGCGCCATTATCAGAAAAATCGAAAATATTGCCGTCACAAGACCGATGACTCACGATTTGATTATCAATGTTATTAAACAGACCGGTTATTCAATCGACAGAGTTGAAATTAATGATGTAGATAAAGAAACATATTTTGCTATAATCTTTTTGAAAAATGAAGAAGGCAAAGAGGTTCAAATTGATGCACGTCCTTCTGATGCCATTGCTGTCGCAATAAGGGTTGAGGCTCCTATTTTTGTTACGGCTAATGTTCTGGCGAACGGTTCAGTATCCTGTGATGCGGCAAAAGATGAAGAAGAAGCACAAGAATTCCGTAATTTTATTCAGAGCATAAAACCTTCCGATTTTGAAAAGTTAATAAAAGACGACAAACAGTCTGACCAATAATTTTTAAAAATAAAACATATTTCTTTCTTCTTTACGCTTAAAACCTTCCTGCGCCTCTTTTTTGCATACTTTTAAATTTTCACAAAGAATATCGTGTATTTTTTTAATAATATCCTTTTTGGGTGTATTTTTGTCTGCAATTTCCACAAATCCTTCTGTAGCGTTTTTAAAAAGATTTTTATATTTTTCGTCAGCAAAATTAGAAAGATTTATATTACCTTCCGAAACAAAAATTTTGGAATTCTCTTTTTTCAAAACGACAGCGGAACCGACATGTATATTCCGGTCAAGAAAATAGATATATACAGGCTTATAGGCAAAACCGACAGGAGTAATTTTTACTTCCTTTTTCAACCCTGCCAATAACAGAGCCATCTCGCTCACACCCGGCTGAAAACGAGTCTCAAACGGAATTCTTCTGTCTCCGGCAAACCGCCCCTCGGGGAAAATAAAAATATTACTTTTATTTTTAGAAAAATCTCTTATTACGGGTACCAGCTTTAGAGCGTTTTTGACTCTGTCGGGAGAAAATTTATCAATATCTATTTCTACCGCTCCGAATTTTTTAAATACTTCTTTTGACAATGGTGTCAGCGATTTCACAATTTCTTGAGACAAAAGAACTCTCGGCTGCGGAAAATCAAAAATTTTCCCCGCATTCAAATACTCGGACAACAGTTCATAATTCAATATGGAAAGCATTGACGAATCATAAACAGGATGGTCATGATTCATTATAAAAATAGTAGTATTGTTTGATTTTACTATTTTTTTGAGATTTGTTTTATCAGGCGTAATTGAGCCGAAACAACCTGATGCAAAGGATTTTGCCATATTCATAAGCCGGTGAATATACTCAGGAGAGTTTTCATTAGTTTTTACAAATTCATCCCGTTCAAGAATTTTTGATGCAGGCATAAATTTTTCTTCAAGACGATTGGCCGCAGTCGCAAGAACTCTTTGTATTCTTGTGTCAAACTGTTCAGCAAAATTAACCAGCCGTTTTTCAACAGCCTGATTCCTTGATTTAAACGATGGCAATGTAACTTTTGTATTAACAGGATTAATCATTTACAAACAAATTGTATTACAAACTGTTTGTAATTAATATACTTTAAGCAAAATTATTTATTTACCGGTATATTTTTCCGTACAGCAGGTTTCACGTTTGTTTTAGGCTTTTGCTCCTGTTTTTTAATTGCATCAAGAATGCTGTTATCTTTGAACATTATTTTTAACTCTACACGTCTGCTTTTTGAAAAGTCCTCTTTTCCGTTAACAAGTATCGGCTCGGATGAACTTTTTCCCTGTACGGAAAGCAATTTCAACATTTCCGGTTCATAATCTTTTTTTCCTTCATAATCGGAAAATACAATATATTGCGCAACGGAAGATGCCCTTTTTAAACTTAAATCCATGTTTTTATAATATTTCATTTCCGGAGAATTAGCGCCCGCAAAAGCCTGTGAATCAGTATGGCCCTCTATTATAATCTGCGAAATATTTTCACGAATTTCAGCATCTTTCATTATTGTATCAAAATATACAGGAACAAATTTTGAAAGATAAGCTTTGCCCCTCTCTGAAAGTTCCCAGCTGTTTAATTCAAAAAGCTCTAAATCAGAAATTTTTATTCTTCCTGAAAATTTATCCACATCGACTTCAATGTTATTTTTTTTCAGCTCTTCAACCAGCTTTTCAGTAACCTCATACTGGCTCTGATGCTCATCTATTTTGTTCTGGGTAAACCCTGTGATGGCAAATACGAACAGAATAAGAAAAACTACAACAAGACCAAGTAAAAGGTCGCTCATCGTAACCCAGAATACATTATCATCTCCGGCTTCTTGCTTTGTTCCGTATTTTACATATCTCATTACAACAAAATCCTATTTATCGTTATTTCCAAAAAGGTCGTTTAATATACCGGACGAACTTTTGGAGCTTTGCGCTATGTTTTCCTGCAATTTATTTACACTGAATATTAAGTTGTCCAAATACGGAATAAGGCTGGCATTAAAACTTTTTTCAAACGCTATTTTCATTTGTTCGGGAAGCTCGTTAAACACCTGATTCATTGCATTATTCTGCATTTTAGATTCTTTAAGAAGTTCAACAAGAAACTTTTCAGATGATATATTATCAAAAAGCTTGTTCAGCTCCAGCTGAAATTCATTCAGCGGAACCATGCATAAATTTTTGTATATCAATCTTTCTATAATGATAAAGATAATTGAACTGCCTACTGCGACAACTGAAATCATGGCAGCTACTTTCATTGCACCCATCAAAGAAGAAACAGATGCAATTGTAGCTTCCTGAGTTGAAAAATTAACCTTTGCAAACGCAAGAGAAATATGTAAGAAGGTAAATAAAGGGCCCAAACCCGTAAGTATTGTGGGCACTGTCGAAATGAATTTATAATTCATTTTCCCATGCACCAATGTTTCTTCATTAAAAAAGTATCCTGAATCTATTGTGCACTGTATATTTGAGGTATCCAAATTTTGAAATTTTAACGGATCCTCTCCGCTTTTGACTGTTATGCCTTCATTAAAGACAAGGCTGTTCTTAAATTCCACCCAATAATTGGCTATAAATTTATCCTTAGAAAAAATTTCATCCAATTCTTTGAAACGGTACACTATACTGCCTTTTTTAAAGGACTTCAGTATTTTTGTCAATCTTTTCAAAGATACATTAATATATCGCACTTTATAAAATAAATAACCCAGAATTACACAAAATAATGTCAAAATGACAAGAACTACCGGGTCTAAGAATAATTTTAAATCTAATGCAGCCATAGTTTCACCTTGTTTTTTCTTATAATAATATTTATACCCTTATTCCGCTTAAATTACAACAAACTTTCAAATTGTTACAAGTCAAAATAAGAAAAAACGGGATATAATCCCGCTTTCCTTATACTTTATTTGCCCCGCAGCAATTCTTATATTTTTTGCCGCTGCCGCAAGGACAAGGATCGTTACGCCCGATTTTTTCTTTTGCTCTGACCGGTTCCATTTTTTCAATCAAAAGCTCCTCCTCCTCTTCCTGAGGACGGAAACTTTCCGCAGCCTGTGAAAGCTGTGTTCTTATAACATCATCCTCACGGCGGTCTACTATTTGTACGCCGAATCTTGTTCTGAACAAGTATTTCAACGTTTCGCCCTGAATTTCATACATCATATTATTGAACAGGTCGTATGCTTCTTTTTTATATTCTATGAGAGGATCTTTCTGACCGTATGCTCTTAAACCGATTCCGTCTCTGAGCATATCTATGTTGTGCAGATGGTCAATCCATTTGTTATCAACAACACGCAGAAGGATGTCTTTTTCTATATTTCTCATCACATTACCGGAGGTAAAAGGCTCTTCTTTTTCAAAAGCTCCATCGTACTGCGATGCAATATCATTATAGAAAGTAATAGTTTTTTCTTCATGATCACGATAGGCCATTACTGCCAGATGTTTTAATTTTTCATATACACCTTCATAATCGAGTCCCTGAATATTTTTCACTTCCAGATAACCCAGCTGCGGAATTAATGAATGTATTTCTCTAATCATCGCCGCCAAATCTTCATAAATATACTCCTGAGGATTCATTCCCGGCGCAATATAACTTTTTATGATTCTGTCAATCTCTTTCTCTATCATATAAGTAATATCGGCAGAAAGATTTTCACCCTTTAATACACGGCGTCTTTGGTTATAGAATTTTTCTCTTTGAATATTCATAACATCATCGTATTCAAGAACGCTTTTTCTGATATCAAAGTGATAAGTTTCAACTTTTTTCTGTGCACTTTGAATTTGACGTGTAATCAATTTTGATTCAATCGCCATATCTTCTTCGGCATTCAAAGAATTCATAAGGTTAATAATATGCTGCCCGCCAAAAATTCTCATCAAATCATCTTCTAACGATAAGAAAAATCTTGTGGAACCAGGGTCACCCTGCCTTGCTGCACGGCCTCTGAGCTGGTTATCGATTCTTCTGGATTCGTGGCGTTCAGTACCTATGACATGAAGTCCGCCCGCTTCAACTACCTGTCTGTGTTCTTTTTCCGTTAATTCACGTGCCTCTTTCAATGCCTGATTCTTTTGCATTTCGTAGTCGGGGCTATCCGGTGTTATTCCTCTTTTTTCAAGCTCTTCTTTAGCAAGATACTCCGGATTACCGCCAAGAAGAATATCCGTACCACGTCCGGCCATATTGGTCGCTATGGTAACAGCTCCGAACCTGCCGGCCTGCGCAATTATATATGCTTCCTTTTCGTGATGTTTTGCATTGAGGATATTATGTTTGATGCCCTTTTCAGCAAGAAGCTTCGACAGGTATTCCGACTTGTCTATACTTATTGTACCAACAAGAACAGGCCGCCCTATCTTATGCATTTCGAGTATTTCATCCACTACTGAAAGATATTTTTGTTTTTGTGTTTTGTAGATGACATCGGGCATATCTATTCTGATATCTTTTTTATTTGTAGGTATAGATGTTACTTCCAGATTGTAAATCTTTCCGAATTCTGCCTCCTCAGTCATCGCAG
Source organism: uncultured bacterium (assembly GCA_949284155.1). Taxonomy (GTDB): domain Bacteria; phylum Cyanobacteriota; class Vampirovibrionia; order Gastranaerophilales; family Gastranaerophilaceae; genus Spyradomonas. The sequence continues at coordinate 6,764 of CASDVD010000141.1, forward strand.
TACCTGTCATACCCGAGAGCTTAGGATAGAGCCTGAACAAATTCTGGAATGTTATGCTTGCGAGAGTTTGTGTTTCGTCTTGAATTTTTGCCCCTTCTTTTGCTTCAACCGCCTGATGCAGGCCGTCAGACCAGCGCCTGCCCTCCATCAGTCTTCCGGTAAATTCATCAACGATAACTACTTCCCCGTCTTTAATTACATAATCTGTATCCTTATGATAAAGCTCTTTTGCTTTTAATGCCTGCAAAAGATGGTGTGCATACTGATTTTCTACATCAAATAAATCTGCAATTTGGAGAAGTTCCTGTGCATGGTCTATACCTTCTTCAGACAAAATTACGTTTTTATTTTTTTCGTCCACTTCATAATCAACATCTTTTTTCAGCATTGGCGCAACTTTAGCCATTGTACGGTATAATTCAGCCGATTTTTCCAGCCTGCCGCTAATGATTAAAGGAGTTCTTGCCTCATCAATCAAAATACTGTCAACTTCATCGATAATTGCATAGTAATATGGCCTTTGCACGCATTGTTCAATACTTCCCGCCATATTGTCACGCAAATAATCAAATCCGAATTCGTTATTTGTTCCGTATGTTATATCGCAGGCATAAGCTTCTTTCTTACGCTGAAATTCCTCGGGGTCTCTATTATTAGAAAGAACAACTCCCACCGTCAGGCCTAAAAATTTGAATATTTTGCCCATCCATTCCGAGTCACGTTTTGCCAGATAATCGTTTACCGTAATAATATGCACTCCTTTTCCGGTTAACGCATTCAAATAAGCCGGCAATGTAGCCACAAGAGTCTTACCTTCACCTGTTCTCATTTCTGCAATATGAGCATTATGCAAAAAATATCCGCCGATAAGCTGAACATCAAAATGCCGCATGTTCAAAACCCGTTTTCCGGCCTCTCTAACCACTGCAAATGCTTCCGGCAAAATTTTATCCAGTACGGCTTTTTCAAGAGCTCTGTCTTTTTTGGGGTTATCAGAGTGTTCACGATTTTTCAAAATTTCTTTGAATTCCTCTGTCTTAGCTCTTAATTCATCATCGCTAAGAGCCTCAAATTCAGGTTCAAGCGCATTAATGTGGTCAATAACGGGCATTATCTTTTTTACTTTTTTTTCATTAGGGTCGCCCATAAGTTTAAGCAGCAAATTTATCATTATAAAATTTTCCTCAAGTCATATCCTCTTTCAGATTCTACCACGCTGAAAAAATTTTTTCATTCTCTTATTTAACAGTGTGAAAAGACAAAACGGATTTCCTTTACGTTCATAATAAGCGTTCAGAATATATCACTAATCCTTGTACTAAACACAAAATAGCCGCCGGAAAAAACGGATAGACATCAGGGGAAATGTATTAAAAAAGGACAAGTATAAAGCTTGTCCTTTTTTAATTTTGATTAATATTAATTAATTATTCATATCTCTAACGCTCAGAGCAATACGGTGCTCTTGAGGAGTGAATTTTTTAATCAATACTTTAACTTCTTCACCTGCTTTGTATATATCAAAAGGATTAGCTTCAGGATTTTCCATCTCAGCCACCGGAAGAAGAGCTTCCACACCCGGGAATATATTGATAAACGCACCGAAAGAAGTAACTTTATTCACAGTTCCGGTAATGATTTCCCCTTCTTTGAATTTATCTTCAATTTCTTCCCAAGGATTGTCGCCGATTCTTTTCAAGCTCAAGCTGATTCTTTTAAGCTGTTCATCAATCTTCAGGATTTTGACCTCAATTTCCTGACCCAAAGTCAGCACATCAGAAGGATGTTTAATTCTTTGCCAAGAAATTTCAGAAATCGGCAGCAAGCCGTCAACACCGTTAATGTCAACAAATGCACCAAAATCGGCAATTCTGACGACTTCACCTTTAACAATCTGGTCAATTTCAAGATTTGAAATAACATCATCAACGAGCTGTTCTCTTTGTTCAGCCAGAGCCTGTCTTTGCGAAAGAATGAGCTTGTTGCGTTTTGCGTCAGCTTCAAGAACTTTTACTTCGATTTCTTTATTCATTAAACCGTCAAACGGCATTCCTGTTCTCAATTGAGAAGCTGGAATGAATCCTCTTAAATCCATAGCTTCAACAATTACGCCGCCTTTAACAAGAGACACAACCTTGGCAATAACTGTTTCGCCGGAAATTTTAGCATTTTGAAGAGCCTGCCACGCTTGAGCACAAGCTACTTTCTTGAGTGAAAGTATCATTCCGCCGTCTTCTTTTTCATCTTCTTTAAGAATATAGAATTCTTTCTGGTCTCCGATTTTGAGCGGATTTTCAGTGACCATGGAAGAAGGTATCTCTCTGGCAGGAAGGAAACCTTCGGATTTTGCTCCGATATCTACCAAAAAGCCGTCATTTTCAGCTTTTACAATTACACCTTTGACAACGTCCGCAACGTTGAGTTTGGTCATGAAAGATTCTTCCAGAAGTCTTTCAAATTCGTCCATTGAGGACTTTTCTGCTGCTTTTGCCATAATTTATTTTCCTTTCTTAATTTATTTTAATTGTATTTTTCAAGTTCGTTTATTACTCCGTTTATTATATTTTCAGGAGTTGATGCGCCTGCCGTAATACCTATATTTTGTGCTTTATTGATATATTCATCATAATTTTTGAGTTCTTCATACGTTTCTATATGAATAGTATTTGTTATCCCTTTAAGTATTTCGGCAAGGTGAGTTGTGTTTGCACTTTTTTTACTGCCTACCACTATCATTAAATCTGACTCCTGAGCCAGACTTCTTGCTTCATTTTGACGCAGTGACGTAGATGCACATATCGTATTGTAAATCAAAAGTTCTTTGGTTATACCAGTCAAATAATCCACTATTTTTTTCAAATTTTCAATTCTCTGAGTGGTCTGAACAACCACGCCGATTTTCTTGTGTTCTTTTATTTTTGATTCATAAACTTTTAAAGCTTCTATATCAGGAGCGACTATAATATTTTCTCCGTATTTTTGCGCATTAGCTCTAATAGCCGCAACTTCCGGATGTTCAGGCTTGCCTACTATTATGAGCATATATCCCTGCTGAACAACTCCGATTGCTTTTTGTTGAACTTTTTTTACGTCAGGACAGGTTAAATCCACTATTTCATAGCCTTTTTTCCGCACACTGTCAAATACCTCTGGCGATGCCCCGTGGCTTCTTATTACGCAGATTCCGCTCTCTTCATCAGGAAGGTCATCCACCGTATTAATACCCAATTCAGAAAGTTCATTAATAACATGTGAATTGTGTATCAATTCACCGAGAACCCATATCTTTTTCTCTTTATTTTCTGATTTTAATCTTTTTGTAGTTTCTACAGCTCTTTTTACGCCGTAGCAAAAACCCGCATGTTTTGCCAGTTTAATATTCTTTTTCAATAGGAGGTACATCCTGTCTTTAGACTCACGGATAAATTTTTATTCCGTGGTAAAAAATTTATATCATGAACAATATTTAATTACAATCTCACGGAAATATTTAACGGAAACCAAATAAAAAAGCAGGCACGCAGCCTGCTTTTTCAAATCTGATAAAATACAAACTATTTTTTTTGTTCGTATCTTTTTTTGAATCTTTCAACACGTCCTTCAGTGTCCATAATTTTTTGAGTACCTGTAAAGAACGGATGGCAGTTGTTGCAAATTTCAACCGTAATATCTTCGTTAACAGAACCGGTTTCGATTTCATTTCCGCAAACGCATTTGATTTTCATTTTTTTGTATTCCGGATGTATATCTTTTTTCATTTTTTCATTCCCTTCTGTGATGTTTAGTCATATCATAAATTGCTCAAAAATTATTATCAAGTTTTTTTGTGATAATATTAATTTGTATTAATTATCCCATTATACAAAGGAAATAAATCATGAAAATGTCACAACTTTTTGTTCAGACTCTGCGTGAATTTCCGTCAGATGCAGAGGTGATGAGTCATAAACTTCTTGTAAGAGCAGGTTATATCAGAAAATTAACTTCAGGCGTATACAATTATCTGCCTTTAATGTGGAGAGTACTGAAAAAAGTTGAAAATATTGTTCGTGAAGAAATGGATGCAACAGGTGCTCAGGAACTTTTAATGCCGTTTGTCCAGCCGGAAGAACTCTGGAAAGAGTCAGGACGCTGGGAGGTATACGGGAAAGAACTTATGCGTCTCAAAGACAGACACGACAGGGGAATGTGTCTGGGGCCGACTCATGAGGAAGTTATTACATTCATTGCGAGAGAAGGTATCAAATCCTACAAGCAGCTTCCGGTTAATCTTTATCAAATACAGTCTAAATTTCGTGACGAAATCCGCCCCAGATTCGGTCTTTTAAGAGGCCGTGAATTCATCATGAAAGATGCATACAGCTTTGACACAACTCAGGAGGGACTTGAAAAATCTTACAAAATAATGGCTGATGCTTATACAAAAATTTTCAATCGCTGCGGCCTTGAAACAAAAGCTGTTCAGTCAGACTCCGGTGCTATCGGAGGCGCTGTTTCTCATGAATATATGGTTTTGATAGATGATAAGGACAATAACGCAGGGGAAAACGATGTTTTCTACTGCAAAAAATGCGGTTATGCAGCGAACAGCAACCATGCTGTTTCAAATCTGCCTCCCGCAGTCCTGGACGGAGGTTTTACGGAATGCAAAAAAACAGACACTCCAAATACTACTACTGTTGAAGAAGTCGCAAATTTCCTTGGAGTTCCGGAAACTGTAATTTGCAAATCAATGATTTATATTGCCGATAAAAAACCGGTAATGGCTTTGATTCGAGGCGACAAGCAATTTGAAGAAACAAAAGTCGCAAATGCAATAGGTGCAATCGAAATTCGCAGCGCTTCACCCGCCGAGC
>CASDVD010000142.1 GCA_949284155.1 uncultured bacterium
AAATAACAAGTTTTTTATTTTTTTAATAGGGTGGCTAAATCATTCCATCTTCGTCACGACATTCGTGTCTGTTCAGCGGCACAGCCCAGTGCACCAATCTTTGGCGGATTGCGTTTCTTTTATAGGGTGGCTAAATCATTCCGGTTTTTTCACGCCCTTCGTGACTGTTCAGCGGTATGGCCCGGCATGTTTCTTGGGCTCCACCCGTTTTTTGCTACAAAGAATGGGTGGAAATAAAAGCGTTAATCGTATTCAGACAGCTTTTCAGAGTCTTTGATTTGGCGTAGTACATTAAGGATTAAGAATTTATACGGATTGCGCAGGCCGGTAAGATGCTGAAATACTCAAGGGCACCCTCCCTTGTATGGCTCATTCTTCGTCTGCAAGAGGAGCTGCGAATTCAGCAGACAGCCTATATGTAAGCTTTACGCAGCAAAAATTCTGCGGAGGATTACTTAATCAACAGTTGTACCTGTTTGAACATGGGGTGTTTGGAAGATTTTAAAAGTTCAAACAACGTAATCTCTGTAGTAACAATTTTAGCTCCGGCTTTTTCCATAAAGTTAATACCGGCCTTGAACTCATCAGAATCTCTGGAGGCACATGCATCTTTTACAATATAAACATTATACCCTTTTTCCAAAAGAGCCATTGCCGTTTGTAAGACACAGATATGAGTCTCGATTCCGAAAAGAAAAATATTTTCTTTTCCTTTAATTGCATTGACAACCTCTTCATCAGCAAGCGCATTAAAAGCCGTTTTTTCAAAAAATTTGGCATTGTCAGGAAGCTGGAACTTAACAGGCTCAATGGTAGAGCCGAGGCCCTTTGGGTATTGTTCTGTTAAAACACAATCTATATTGAGAATTTTTGCTGCCTGGGCAAGGATTGAAGCTTTTTTTGCCGCCTTGTCTTTTGCCAGCATACCGACCAGTTTTTCCTGCACATCTATAAATAAAAATAATGAGTTTTGTTCATTAATCATTTTGTAATCTCCTTTTTCTGTTCAAAAAAATTGTTAAAACAGTCAAGACTGTCAATAACATCCTGAGGTTCAAAAATTTCAAAAACCACTTTAGGTTCCAGTTTCATATCATATAAAGTTTGAAAAACCTCCTGAACATTAACAGTACCTCTAAGAAGAGAGTTGTGAGTATCATCCTGACCGTAGTTGTTATGCAAATGCATATGATACAAAAATTTGTTATACTGCTTAATCCAATCAACAACAGGCACCTTAGAATGAATATTCACATGCCCGATATCTATGCTGGCTTTGAGATTTGGAGAGTTTACAGTTTTTACGACATCAAGAATAAATTCCGGATTTTTCTCCTGCACATTTTCCAAAACAGCAGTAATCCCGGCGTCCTCAAAAGATTTTACGAAATCTTTCCAGTAAATAATAAAATTTTCTTTATACAACATACGGTACAAACTGTGTTTCAAAGCAGCGTTAAAGCCCGTATGATAAACAACTGTTTTTGCTCCCAGATATTCAGCAGCATTCAAAGACTGTTCAAAACGTTTTCTGGAAACGGATTTTACTAAAGGATCCTGGCTCACAACACACAAATCAAACAAAAATGCATGCAGACTAAGCTCGCCTTTAAACCCTTTCAAGTCCTTTTTCATTTGTTCCACACGTATATCAAAAGTTTCTTCTATGTCGTCCAAATTATTGGCAAAACGGCTGATTTCCAAATTTAAGCCAAGCTCAGAAGCAAAGTTTACTGAATCTTTAAACTTTTTATATACTGATGATGAAATGAATTTTTGCATTAATGCTCCGTCCTTTTACGGAAATATTTTAACACGGTTTTATTATAAAGAATAATAGTTTTTCTTCTTGTAATGAAATAAAAAACTAATAAATTCCCTTCTGTTGCCAGTTTTCTAACTTTGTGCTCTAATAAATAAGTAAGAGGAGATATTTAATGGAAAGAACATTTGTTGCTATAAAACCTGATGCTGTTAAAAGAGGTCTTATCGGCAGAATCATCAAAAGAATTGAAAACAAAGGATACAAAATTGTCGGAATGAAGATGATACATCCGACACTTGAAATTGCCGAAAAACATTATGCTGAACATAAGGGTAAACCCTTTTATCCTGAATTAATTAAGTATATTACCTCAGGCCCGATTGTTGCAATGGTTGTTGAAGGAAAAAATGTTATTGAGGGTACACGCCACATGATGGGTTCCACTGTACCTAACTCTGCTGAGGTAGGCACAATTCGTGCGGATTTTGGCGTAACTAAAGAATGCAATGTTATACACGGCTCTGACAGTGAAGCTGCCGCAGAAAGAGAAATCGCTATCTACTTTAAGCCGGAAGAACTTTGTGAAGACTGGAAAACTATGATGGAATTGGTTCTTGAAGCTCAATTTTCAGACTAATTTCATGAATTTTTACTTAAAAAGATGAAGTATTTTTCTTATGAACTATTAAAGGAAGATAAAAAAACCGGCGCAAGAGCAGGTATACTGCATACTCCGCATGGTGATATTGAAACACCGATTTTTATGCCGGTAGGAACAAATTCTACTGTCAAAATGATGACTAATCATCATCTGGAAGAAACCGGTGCGCAGATTATACTTTCTAATTCTTATCATCTTTTTTTAAGACCCGGAAACAAACTCATAAAAGAATTCGGCGGTCTGCACAAATGGATGAACTGGGACAAACCGATTCTTACCGACTCAGGAGGTTTTCAGGTTTTCAGCCTTGCCAAACTACGTGATATTACGGAAGACGGTGTAAAATTTAAAGATACCAAAACCGGCTCATCTTATTATATCAACCCTGAAATTTCCATGGAAATCCAGCAGGATTTGGGCGCAGATATTGCAATGGCTTTTGATGAATGTGCCCCGTATCCATGCTCTTATAAAGAAGCAAAAGATGCAATGGAACGCACGCACCGCTGGCTTGAAAGATGTTTTAAAGCTCATACAAGAGAAGACCAGGCTTTATTCCCGATTGTACAGGGCGCCTTTGAAGATGATTTGAGAATTGAAAGCGCAAAAGTTATATCTTCATTTGATGCCGTAGGATATGCAATAGGCGGCGTGAGTGTCGGTGAACCGCCTGATGTAAAAAATCATCTTGTAGAGCTAACCGCACCCTTGCTCCCCAGAGAAAAACCAAGGTATTTAATGGGTGTAGGCACTCCCGAGGATTTGCTCGACGGTGTTTTGCGGGGGGTAGACATGTTTGATTGTGTTATGCCTACGAGAAACGCACGCCATGGCTCTTTTTTCACTGAAGAAGGACGTAAAATTATTAAAAATAAAGAATTTGAACATGATGCGTCTGCTCTCGATAAAAATTGCGACTGTTATGCCTGCAAAAACCACACAAAAGCTTATATCAGACATTTGTATCGTGTGGGTGAAGCAACATCAGCAATGCTCCTTTCCATTCACAACACAAGATTTTTACTCAATCTTATGAAAGAAGCAAGAACTGCCATTCTTGAAGACAGATACGAAGAATTTTATAAAGAAAAAATGGCTAAACTCAGTTAACTTTCGTCTCAAGAATTAAGCTGTTTCAAGTTCATGATGTTCTTTTTTATACGGAACAACATACAGTTCTTCATAGAATTTTTCCTGAACCAGCTCAATATCTGCTTCAACACTTAAAAACAAAAGAGCAATGTATGCGGTAATTTTATCCATACCAAGAAGTGTTAAAGTATTGAGCTCGACTTTTTCTTCTGTTTCAAAAATCTTTTTCAAATTTTCATGCAAAACTTCTACGCTTTTTTCGATATATTCATCGTGTGCAAGATTCACAATATCATCCGGCGTCAGTCTTGCATAAGAGCGAACCCTGCGTTTTGCCCGCTCATGTGCATTTTTCAATGCCTGTTTTCTGTCCAGTTCTTCGTAAAATTCCAGCTGTTTGATTAAGTCTTTTAAATTAACCATCCTGCTGCGGTTTAATCTGACGCTTGTACGTCTTTGAAGTACTTCATCTATTGAAATAACATTATTTGTATTAATTTCATCCTCATATAAATCAAACCCGTCATCATCGTATCCGAAATCTTCTTCAGGAGCATCTTCAAACTGAGATGCATCAATTCCTTCCAGTACATTCGACTTAAGCCTTAACAATATAGCGGCAAAAAGCAGCGTTCTGCCGGTCAATCTTAAATTTTGCGCCTTCATTTGAAAAAGATGCGCAAGATACTTGTCTGTGATATCTACAATATCAACATTCCAGGGGTCAATTTTTCCCGATTTTGCCATTTGGACGAGAATTTCAATCCCGTCAACCTGCTCCATCACTGTATGTTCCGCAAAGCTTTCCGTCTCCTCGGGTGCAATCGGTTCTATTGTATCTATTGAATGGTTATAAAAGTTTTCGACTGATTCAGACATTTACTAATCCCTTAGCTTGACACCTGTAACACAGGTTTTACCTTTTTCTTTTTGAGTAACACCTATTGTCCTATTAGCTGATTCTATCATGGGTTTGCGGTGACTAACTACTACAAATTGCGTATTTAAAGCTTGATTTTTTACTATATCGGCTAATTTTTCAACATTAATACCGTCCAGATTTGCGTCCACCTCATCAAAAGCATAAAAAGGCGCAGGCATATAGCGCTGGATTGCAAAAACAAAGGCAAGAGCAGTGAGTGATTTTTCACCTCCTGACATAAGATTCAATCTTGTTTTTTCCTTGTCTCTCGGCTGGGCCTCAATAGTCATTCCACCCGTAAACGGCTGATTAGGATTATCCAATAGAAGCGTTCCTTCTCCTTCTGAAAGTTTATTGAATATTTCTTTAAAGTTATCATTAATATTGTTATAAGTATTCAGGAACGTATCTTTTTTTAATTCCTCATAACCTTCCATTCTGCTCAAAATTTGTGCTTTTTCATTGGAAAGAGTTTCTATTTTTGTCTTTAATTCTTTCTGGCGTTCAAGTACTTCATCATAAGCCACAATAGCTCTCATGTTTACATCGCCCAAATCATCCATCCGTTTTTGCAGGCGTTGAATTCTCGCAGTGATTTCTTCAACGGAAATCTCTGCTTCTTTTAGTTCTGACAGTTGAATACCGGCCTCTTTCAGCTCTTCTTTAATGTTTTCCAGTTGAGGCTCAAGTTCTCTTCTGCGTGATTTAAAAGCTTCAATTTGTTCATTTATTTTTTCAATATTAACATCAAGAACATTCTTTTCTTTTTCCAATGCAAGATATTCTTCATTAACTTTATCTCGCTCTGCTTGAATTTCGACCAGTTTTTCGCCCAGTTCTTTAATTTTTTCATCAAGAACAACTATCTGTTCTTTCAAACCGGTAATCTCTTGAGCATATCTGGTTTTATCAACGGCAAGAACCTCATTATCTTTATGGAGTCTGTCGATTTCTTTGTGATGGGTTTCTATAACTTCATTTTGAAAAGCGATTACACGTTTAAAGCCGTCTATATCATTTTTTGCGCCGGCAATTTTTGTTTCCAGCTGTTTAATAATATTTTCAGTTGCTTCGGTTTTTTGTTTCAACTTAGTCAACTCATCAGGGCTCATTTTAGCTTCAATTTCTTTTATTTCTTCTTCAAGCCTGAGAGTATTATCATTCAGCCTGATATGTTCTTCTTCCAGTTTTTCCAGTTCTTTTTCAATTTTTTCTATTTTAGGAAGGTTACTATTAATCAAGGCACTTTTTTCTTCAATACTTTTATCTGTTTGTTCAGAATTGCGAATCAGATTTCCAAGTTCCATTTTTGCCTTATTATGCTCAGTAAGAGTATTTGAATAAGAAATTCTGACTTTATCAAGTTTTGTTTCAAGCTCTGCTTTCTTTTTGTCAAGCGTATTATAAGCCTTTTCAAACTCTAAAAGGCGCATCTTATATTTCGCCAGTTCATCATCCTGTGTCTGGCTGAATTTTAGTCCGCTGCGGGCAGCAGAACCGCCTGAAATTGAACCGGATTTTTCAAACAATTCTCCTGACAGAGTGACCATTCTGTATTGGCCGATTAATTTTCTTGCGCTGTTGTAATCTTCAACTATAAGCGTATCGCCTAACGCATGGTAAAAAGCATTCAAATATTCATCATCAAAATCAATCAAGTTTATTGCAAAATCAATAATACCTTTATCTTTTGGCAGTCTAAGGCTTCCGGGGGCTTTTTTAATCTTATTCATCGGCAAGAATGTTGCACGTCCGGCATTTGCACTTTTGAGTATCTCAATTGCAACTTTTGCAACCTCATCATCGTCAACAACGACATTTTTCATTCTTGCACCCATCGCTACTTCAAGAGCGACGGAGTATTCTTTATCAACCTGTCCAAGCTGCGCCAGCGTCGCATGAACACCGTTGATTTTAGCGTTTAATACAGTATCAATGGCTTTTCCGAAATTAACATCTTCAAAAGCCTGTTTTTGCGCCTCCATTGTTGATATTTTTTTATATGCGGTTTGTATGTTATACCCCGCATCTGTAATTTCACCTTTTGTCTTATCAAGTTCATACAAGGTATTTTGCTGTATCTGTTTAAAATCCTCCAGCTCTTTGGCGAGTTCTTCAACCTGAACTTCCAACTGGTCTTTATTAGCGGAAAAGTTAGCTTTAAACTCCTCAAACTCAGCTATTTTTTCTTTTGCTTCTTCTGTTTCTTTTTTCAGGTTGCTCAACTCGGATTCAAGCGGTGCTTTTGTTTGAATAAGTTTTGTTTCCGCATCTTTTGTTTCTTCAAACTCTTTTCTCAATTCATTTCTTTTTTCAAGATACTTGTCCGCAGTCTGGCTAAGTCCGGAGACCTCTTGCAATATATTCAAAAGTTTTTCTTTTTCAGTTTCTTTTTCAGTTTCTAAATTTGTGATTTCATTTTCTTTTTCGACAATGAGCTGTTCTTGTTTTTGATTTTTCACTTTGAGATTTTCAATCCCGTTTTTGGCATTTTCAACGGTTTTGAGATTATCTTGAATATTTTTTTCAGCAAAATTAATTGCGGCTTCTTTTCT
>CASDVD010000143.1 GCA_949284155.1 uncultured bacterium
TCCATTATAACGTCCATATCTGCCGGCTGTCCGTATAAATGAACAGGTATAATAGCTTTTGTTCTCGGAGTAATTTTGGATTCAATAGCTTTTGCATCAATATTAAAAGTATCTTTATCAATATCTACAAAAATGGGTTTTGCTCCGACAATACCGATAGCTTCAGTAGTCGCTACGAAGGTAAATGCCACAGTAATAACTTCATCTCCTTCTCCTATGTCAAGAGCTCTTAAAGCCAGATGAAGTGCATCTGTTCCCGAGTTAAGTGTTACTGCGTATTTTGTTCCGATATAAGCAGCCATTTCTTCCGATAAAGCCTGATTGTGTTTACCCAGAATATATTGGCCGGAACGAAGAACTTCCAATACTTCTTTTTCGATTTTGTCGCCGATTTGTTTGTATTGTCTTTTTAAATCCAGAATTGGTATCATATAAATCTCCTTTTCAACCTCGTTTCTCCTTTATTATTCTATTTTAACACCAGTCAATGCTGTCTTTATATAAATTTAATATTAGAATCAATATTAAATTCCTCCGTGGGTATGTGTGCCAAAATAGGTAAAAGGAGACTACCTGCTTAAAAGTACCATTAAAACAGAAATATCAGCAGGCTTTACTCCACCGATTCTTGAAGCCTGAGCAAGGGTTGCCGGTCTTATTTTTGCGAGTTTTTCACGTGTCTCGCCTGATATATGATGCAGCTTTGAGTAATCTATATCAGCAGGGATTTTTATTTTTTCAAGCTTGTCTAAAACTTCTATTTGCCGGTTTTGTCTGTTTATGTACCCTTCATACTTAATTTTTATTTCAGCTTCTTCATAAACCTCCCGGGGAATATTGAGTTCTTTTGTTTCAGGATGTATTTCTTTAAGAATTTTATAGTCAATAGTCGGTCTTTTCAGTAAATCTGCAAGCTTCATTCCCCTTTCGATGCCGTCATTGTATTTTGCCAAAATTTCATTTACCTGAGGGGTTGCGCTAACTTTTTCATTTTGAAGTCTTTTTATTTCAAGATTAATATTTTCTTGTTTTTGTAAAAAACGGTTATGTTGTTCGTCAGATATGAGTCCTATCCGGTGACCAATCGGAGTAAGACGTTCATCTGCATTGTCTTGTCTGAGAATTAGCCGGTATTCGGAACGTGATGTCAGCATTCTGTATGGTTCGTTTATGTCTTTTGTTACCAAATCGTCAATTAGTGTGCCTATATACGAATTGCTTCTCGGGAATGTCATCAGTTCTTTGTTATTAAGAAAATTAAAGGCATTTATGCCTGCGACAAGCCCTTGTGCAGCAGCTTCTTCATAGCCGCTGGTGCCGTTTATTTGACCGGCGCAGAAAAGTCCTTTTATCTTTTTTGTCATAAGTGAGTGAGAAAGCTGCACAGCCGGTACATAGTCGTATTCAACGGCATATGCCGGTTTTATTACATGTACATTCTCAAGACCCGGCAAAGACCTCAGCATTTTAATCTGTACGTCAGCAGGCAAGCTTGTTGAAAATCCCTGAACATAAACTTCATACGTATCTTTTCCTTCCGGCTCTATAAATATATGATGAGAAGGATTGTGCGCAAATCTGACAACTTTGTCTTCAATTGACGGGCAGTACCTCGGGCCGACCCCGTGTATAAGACCCGAGTACATTGGAGATTTGTCCAAATTGCTTTTAATAATTCTGTGTGTCTCTTCCGTTGTTCTTGTTAAATAGCACGGAAACTGCTTTCTTACCGGTCTGTCCGGATGAAAAGAGAAGAAATTGAGTTCTTCATCAGGCGGCTGAATAAACATTGATGAATAGTCAATGGTTCTTGCATCAACACGTGCCGGTGTTCCCGTTTTAAGTTTTTTTATTTCAAGTCCGTTTTTCCTTAAAGAGTCTGATAATCCTTCCGCAGAACGTTCTCCGAGGCGTCCGGCAGGTGAGGATTGTAATCCTACAAAAATTCTTCCGCACAATGATGTTCCTGTCGTCAATATTACGGAACCAGCTTCATATACCAATCCGTATTCATCTATAATTCCTTTAACTATACCATTTTCAGCAATTAATTCAGTTGCCATGGTCTGTTTAATTGATAAATTTTCTTCGGACTCAATCAGATTCCTCATAAAATGCATATATTCTCTTTTGTCGGATTGTGCCCGAAGTGCTCTGACTGCAGGGCCTCTAGACGAATTTAACATTTTCATTTGCATATATGTCGCATCAGCAGCCAGACCCATTACACCGCCGAGGGCATCTATTTCCCTTACAAGACACGATTTTGCAGGGCCGCCTATTGCCGGATTGCAGGGCATAAGCGCCGTATTTTCAATATTAAGAGTCATAAGAAGCGTTTTAAGTCCGAGTTTTGCCGTACTTAATGCTGCTTCACATCCGGCATGGCCGGCTCCTATTACTATTACATCATACTTAAACATATTTAAATTATAGAACAAAATAAATTATTAAATATAAATAATTATAAAAAGTACACTTGCTTTTTTTTTATAGATGATTTATTATAAAAAGTATATAAACATGACTTGTTGTAAGAATTATGTAATATGAAGAAAGAGGTTCACATGAACAAGAAATCAGGTTTTACTTTGGCGGAAGTTTTGGTCACATTGATGATTATCGGTGTAATCGCAGCTATGACAATTCCTTCCTTGATGCAAAATACTGCACAACAAGAATTTAAAGCAGCATATAAAAAAGCAATTTCTATGCTTAACCAAGCTGTTACTTTGAACTATGCATTAGACGGTGAAGATGCTACTGTATTCTCCGGTGCTAATTTTGTTCACTTATTAACTAAAAGACTTAATGTTATGTCTTCAGGTTCTGACTATGTATATACTGCTGACGGTATGTATGTAAAAGTTCTTACAGATGTCGGTGTGACTGGTGTACCTGCTCTCGGTGCTTGTACAACTGACGGTGAAGGTGCTACTACTCCTTGTGCCGCTGTTCAACTTGATGTTAACGGTTTGAAAGGTCCTAACAAGGTTACTACAGCTACAAATGCTGTTTACGATAACTTTACTGCTGTTATCTATCCTCAAAGAGCATTACCTGCCGGTCAAGTTATGAGCGACGTATTATACAGCAAGTAATTTGTATAGTTAATAAATTATTTAAAAACCACCTTGTATAAGGTGGTTTTTTATTAGTCTTTAATTTTTTTAGTTTTAGTACATTTCGAGGCCGGCATAATTTGTTCTTGCCATATTAGCAGAAGATTCCAGCATTCCTTTCAGTGCTTTTTCAATAAATGCTTTAACTTTTTTAACTTCCTGCTGTAGTTTGAGGTAGTTTTCTTCTTCGACCTTTTTTATAGCCAATTTAAATTTGTAGAAATCAAAACCATACATAATTTATACTCCCTTTTTTAACTAACAATATTATTAACGGCA
>CASDVD010000144.1 GCA_949284155.1 uncultured bacterium
TAGCTGGGGTGTTGTGGGTGTAATGCTTCCTTTAATAGGATTTGTAGCTGAAAGAATAACGATTCCTAATACACTGCTGCTGATTTCTGCGATTCCGTTTATCTTATCCTATCTTTTGAAATATCTTCCCGAGAAATCAAATTAAAAATTAAGTACAGAAAGATTTGTTATCTTGGTAACTCAGTGCTATTATTAAAGAATGATAAAAAGAAGAGTTTCAAAAGAGATACAAATTGGTAATGTGAAAATAGGCGGAAATGCGCCTATTAGCGTGCAGTCTATGTGCAATACCGACACACGGGATGTTAAAAACACGGTCGACCAAATAAAAAAACTGCAAGATGCGGGTTGTGAACTGGTAAGACTGGCTGTATTAAATAAAGATGCGGCCTGTGCGATTAAAGAAATAAAAAAACAGACGGATATACCGCTTATTGCTGATATTCATTTTGACTACCGGCTCGCTATTCAATGTATTGAAAACGGCGTTGATGCGTTGCGTCTGAATCCGGGTAACATTGGCAGAGCTGAAAATGTTCAAAAAGTAGTAAAACTTGCAAAAATCAATAAAACTCCAATCAGAATCGGTATAAACGGCGGTTCATTAGAAAAAGAGCTGTGGCAAAATGATATGCCGTTATATAAAAAGATGGTTGACAGCGCTATGCGTCATATAAAAATTCTTGAGGATAACGATTTTGATTTAATAAAAATTTCTTTAAAATCAAGCAGTGTGCCTGTTACTATAGATGCATACAGAGAGATTGCCGGAATGATTCCGTATCCTCTTCATCTCGGCGTAACTGAGACAGGTACTTTGAAAGGCGGTCTGGTTAAATCTTCTGTAGGGCTGGGCACGCTTTTGGCAGAAGGGATTGGCGATACAATAAGAGTGTCATTAACAGAAAATCCTGTTGAAGAAGTCAGTGCCGGTTTTTCAATATTAAAATCACTGGAACTTCGTCAGAAAGGGGTTAATTTTATCTCATGCCCTACATGCGGCAGATGCCAGATTGATTTAATAGGTTTAGCGAAAACAGTTGAAAAAGCGCTGGAAAATGTAAATAAAAATATAACGGTAGCAGTTATGGGCTGTCCGGTTAACGGCCCCGGAGAAGCTAAACATGCTGATTACGGTGTTGCCGGCGCAATAAAAGAAGGGTATTTATTCAAGAAAGGTGAAATTATTAAAAAAGTGCCTGAGGCGGATATTTTAGACGAATTATTGAATCTTATAGAAAATGATAAATAAGGTTTATAAAAAATCCTAAGAAAACAGGATTTGCCTAAAATGTAAAAATAATATAGTATAATTATTACATAAGAAAGGTAATAATATTGTTATGAAAAAATTGTTAGTATTATTCGGATTGTTAGCAGTGGTGCCGTGTGCTCAGGCATCTATTGGAGTTACTGAAAATACTGAAGCTCCTCAAATGACTGTAAAAGATATGAGCTCAGCAGAATTTTTCCATAATCAGGGATATTCATCAGAAGTATACAGAATAAATGAGCTGCGCTCCAGAAATCCAATGACTCCTATTCAGGTGGAAGAAAGGAGAGACAGTCCGTTTGTTTCAGGATTGAAAAAGGTTGGCTGGCAATTTCTTGAAGATTTCGACCCAACAATCGACCATGCTAATTTTGCAGAGCATAATATTAGATATGGCGGTGTTACTGTTGATGATCTATAAGATTAAAAGCAAAAAAAAATATTCAAAGCATGCTTTAGGGCATGCTTTTTTAATGTAAAGCAAAAATATTAAGAAATGTTAAGAAAGTTTACATCATGGCAAAACCCATGTGCACATGACTTTTAGGGGTAGTGAAAATAATATAAATCAGTCCGTCAATGAATAATTTGTCCTGAAGTAAAACATTTATTATAATTAAGAAAGTTATACTGACACGTTTCTTGGGGGAAGTTAAGAGTCTATGACAGAGACAGAAAGAAACTTATCTGAACTGAGAGACGAAATTGCACCTTTAAAACCAATAATAGTCGCTGTGACAAAGTATTTCGGGATAGAAAAGCTCATCGAGGCATATGATGCAGGGTTGAGGGATTTCGCAGAAAACAGAGTTCAGGACGCACTTTCAAAGTTTGAAAATCTTAGTGACGAAATAAAAAGAAACT
Source organism: uncultured bacterium (assembly GCA_949284155.1). GTDB lineage: Bacteria > Cyanobacteriota > Vampirovibrionia > Gastranaerophilales > Gastranaerophilaceae > Spyradomonas. The sequence continues at coordinate 2,138 of CASDVD010000144.1, forward strand.
CCAGGTTTCATTTAATCGGACATTTACAGTCAAACAAAGTGAAAAAGGCGGTCGGAAAATTTGATTTAATTCAATCAGTAGATTCTTTGAAATTGGCAGAATTGATAAATCAAGAAGCTTTGAATAAAGGAATCACCCAGCATGTCCTATTGCAGGTGAACAATGCAAATGAAGAAGGCAAGACAGGTTTTTCTAAGTCGGACTTGAATGAATGTTTCAGGCAGATAGTGAATTTGCCGGGCATAAAAGTAGATGGTTTGATGAATATTGCGCCAATAGCACCGGAAAATGAACTGAGGGGGCTTTTTGAAGATATGAAAAATTATAAGACGGAGCTTGAGAAAAATTTTTCTTATGAAATGAAAGAGCTGTCGATGGGAATGAGCAGTGATTATAAAGTTGCGTTAGAACAGGGTTCAACAATGATACGACTTGGACGAAAATTATTTATGTAATACTGGGAGGAGAAAACATTGGCAGGCGTTTCAGACAAAATTAAATCAATAGTAGGTTTTTTAACATCAGGCTTTGACAGCAGAGATGACATATTCGATGATATGGCAAATGAAATCGGAGATGAATATCCGGTCAGCGATAATCTTGCGTTAGAACCTATGTATGCATCATCACCGGTAAAGACACCGGCATCTAATGTAGTCAGCCATCCGGGTTTCCGTGGCTATGAAGTTTTAGTGTGCGAGCCCCGCTCTTATGATGAATCAGTTCAAATAGTTAAACATTTAAAAGAAAAGAAAACCATAATTTTGAACTTGCATCTTCTTGATAAAGAGCAATCTATAAGAATTGTGGATTTCCTTTGCGGAGCAACACATGCACTCAACGGAAATCAGCAAAAAATCGGAGATACAGTATTTATATTTACTCCGAGCAACGTATCATTGAGCGCTGAATCACAAAAGAGTAAATTTATCAGAGATGCTCTTTGGAATCAGCCGCAGTAACAGTTATAGGCTTATAGGATAAATTAGATATTTAATTTATAAAACACTAAAAATAGTTGGGGATATAAACAAACATACCGCCTTTAACAGGGCGGTTTTTATTATTGTTTTTTATTGCGGATACCTAGAAGTTGCATGAAGAAGCATCTGAGCTAATTTATCTGAGCCGTCAAAGTTTCGTTTTTTTAGGATTTCAGATGCGGTTTTTACGTCATAATCTACTAAATTATGTTTGACTTCAAAACTGCCACCGTTAATTTCAATCACTGCATAACAAGATTTTGGTTCTTCTGAAAAAGGTCTGCCTACACTTCCCGCATTTATAACTGTTTGTTTTGTATTTGTCTGGTAACCGCAAGGAACGTGAGTGTGACCGCATAAAATAATATCGGCATCGGTAGATTCAATCATTTCTTCTACTTCTTTAATTTTTAAATTTGGAAAAATGTTTTCATTGTTTTTTCTTGGCGAGCCGTGAACAAGCAATATTTTTAAACTTTCAACCCCGATATTTTTATTAACCGGAAGGTTTCTTAAATAATTCTTCTGTTCCTCATTAATAATAGAAATATCCGATTCAAGAGCGTTAGCCATAATAGGATTTGCCTCGGAAAGTAAATGAATCATTTGATTGTCGCAATTTGCAATCATTGCGTCAGTATTACCTTGAATTATTGTAAAATCTAATGTTTTATCGAGGTCTCTTATAATATCTATAGTTTTTCCGGGTTCCGGGCCGGCCATGGCAATGTCGCCTAAGCAAAATATTTTTTGGCAATTTTCTTTTTTTATGTCTTCCAGAACCGCATTCAGTGCCTGAACATTTCCGTGTATATCTGAAATAACCGCTACTTTCATAATAAAACTCCTTTTGTTGAAATTTATATATGTAATTATACCAAAATTTATAAATAAAAAGCCGCAATTTGCGGCTTTCACTTAGTATTTGTCAAACAGCATTACATGCTTTTTCTGATTTTATCTTTGGTTTTATCTAATGTTTTGATTCTTTTTTCTGTATTTTTAATCTGCTGCATTTTTGCTTTTCGTTGTGCTTTGATAGCTTTGTATTGACTGTCAATTTCTGCATATTCGTTTTTATATTGAACCAAATTGTTTCTAATATCGACTTGAGCGCTATCCAGCTGCAGCAGTGCATTTTGAAGTTTATTTGCATCTTCAACTGAGCCCTGAAGTTGTGCGGCGGAAGCAGCGGATTCATCTGCTGCAGAAGCACTTGATGCGGATTCATTAATAGGTGCAGATTCAAATACCGGCTCATATGGCATGCCGTCAGCAAAAACTGCCTGAGCAGCACCGGACATGAATATTGTGAAAAGTGCAGATAAGACTATTTTTTTCATGACAAATCTCCTTTTTGGTAAGTACACACATGTAAATATTAATAGACAATGAGTCATGTTTCCTCATACGAGGAACTGATTTCTTTAAATAAAGAAGAAAATTGAAATAAAAAATACAAAAATAGGACATAATATAACGAAATGTAAACCTGAAAACGCAATAATAATAAGGAAAAAAGCAAAAAAATAAAAAATGAATAAAAAAATAAAAAAAAAGTGCTTGAAATAAAAAAATCTTTAGGTTACATTAAAAGAGTGGTCAGCGAGCCACACTGAGAAATGCGAATCAATCCCCAATTGATTGAAAAGCTAGTCGAAAGATTTATAACCACAAGTTAATCTGAAGTTTATAAATTAAATACTTGACAATAAAATCTGAGAGTGATAAGATTTCACTTGCGTCTTGAAGGGAAAAAGATTGAGCCGAAAGGCTGAATGAGAACCGAGAGATAATCTGGGATAAAGGTTTGTGAACTTGTTTTGCCAATTTACCCATAAAAAAGTTTAAAACTTGAACTTTGAAAATAGAATAGCTAAAAACGATTAAATACCTGTTGATTCAACAACAAATAAAATTAACGGACACGATTTAAAGCAAAGTCGAGCAAGAAGCGAAAGCTTCTGATGGACATAAACTTTCTGACAATGGAGAGTTTGATCCTGGCTCAGGACGAACGCTGGCGGCGTGCTTCATACATGCAA
>CASDVD010000145.1 GCA_949284155.1 uncultured bacterium
AGGCTTTTCTTTGCGGCGATTGCTGAAGCAATGATGGTTGGCTTCGGTACTGCAAGCAGTTCTGCAACTTTACCGTTAGTTATTGCCTGCTGTGAAAAAAGAGGTGTGTCGCATAAAGTTTGTAGTTTTGTGTTACCGTTGGGTGCGACTTTGAATTTTGATGCTACTGCTCTTTTTCAGGTTGTTGCTGTATTGTTCCTGACTCAGGCTTACGGCATAGCGATTGATCCTATTATGCTGCTTCAAATTGCTGTCCTTGCTATTGTTGCTTCAAGCACTTGCGCCGGTATACCCGGCGGCGGTATTATAACTATTGCTCTTGTTCTTAACGGCATGGGGTTGACTCCAACACAGATGGTTCAAGGTTTTGCATTCTTATTTGCCGTAGACAGAATTGTTGATATGTTTAGAACTATGTTGAATGTTACGAGTGATGCTGTTGTCGCTGCTGTTATTGCCGATAATGAAAATGAATTAAACTATGATATGCTTACAAATTCTGACTCTTATAAAGAAATAATTTAGGTATGGATGTCACTGTTTTTCAATCGAAACCGTTAAAAGGAGAATTAATAATTCCTTCGGACAAGTCAATAAGCCACCGAGCTGCAATGTTTGCTTCTTTAACCGGCGGACGTGTTGAGATTGTTAATTACTCCAGGGGGGCGGATTGTATAAGTACTCTCGGAATTTTAAAAAGTCTCGGATGTCGAATCGAGGTCTTTTCTGACCAAAGAATTGTCATAGATTCTTCTGATGCTTACAGAAATGATATTTATAAATTAAACTGTGGTAATTCCGGTACCTCAATGCGTTTGTTTGCCGGTATTTTGGCGTCAAAAGAAGCAGAATCAACTTTATTCGGCGATTCAAGCTTGAGCAGACGACCAATGAAAAGAATTATTCTGCCTCTTGAATTGATGGGTGCAAAAATAAAACATTCTAAGTACTGCGCTCCATTAATTATAAAAGGTGCTGAGCTATTCCCTGTCAGCTATAAATCACCTTTAGCTTCCGCTCAGGTGAAATCCTGTATATTGCTTGCCGGTTTAAATACATATGGTGAAACTAAAGTTAGTGAACCTTTTAAATCAAGAAATCATACAGAAAGGCTTTTAGAATATATGGGTGCTGATATTTCTGTTGATGGCCTGACATGTAAAATCAGAAAATCGAAGCTTGAACCAAAGGAAATTTCTGTTTGCGGAGATATTTCATCTGCTGCATTTTTTCTTGCTGCAGGTGCAATAGTTCCTGATTCTGATGTGATTTTAAAAAATGTAGGCTTAAATCCAACCCGTACTGGTATTATTGATGTATTGAAAAATATGGGGGCTCAGATTGAAATTCTTGATAAAAAATTGGTCTGTAATGAAGAGGTTGGGGATATCCGGATTAAATTTTCCTGCTTAAAAGGTGTTGAAATTGGCGGAGATATTATTCCAAGGCTAATTGATGAACTTCCTGTGATTGCGGTTCTTGCTTCTCAGGCGGAAGGCAGGACTGTTGTAAAAGATGCAGCTGATTTGAGAAACAAAGAATCTGACAGAATAAAATGCCTTGTCAGTGAACTTGCGAAGATTGGTGTTTTAATACAAGAAACTGAAGACGGCTTTATTATTGAGGGTAAAAATAAAATTCATGGCGGCTGCACGGTTGAATGCTATCATGATCACAGGCTTGCAATGAGTTTGTATGTTGCCGGTTTGGTTTCTAAGTCGCCTGTTTTAATAAAAGATTTTCAATGGGTTGATATATCTTTTCCTGAATTTTTGAATTATATGAATAAATTACAAAGTTAATAATTCGACTTTTTCTTTTATATTGAAAAATATTTTTGCTTTATTTTTAAAGTTTTCACAATCGGATGTCGCTAAAAACTTTAAATTTCCTGATACATTGCTGCTTTTGACTATATGTTCAGAAATATAATCAGCAAATGGGATTGCCGGATCAATAAATAAACTTCTGTCGGCAAAACAGCTTAACTGATTAAGCAAGTATGGATAATGAGTGCAGCCGAGTATTATTGCTTCGGGTTTAAAGTCCAATGCTGGTTTTAGATATTTAAGAATTAAATCGTTTTCATCATAGTCTTTTAATGTTTTTTCAACCATGGGAACCCATTCCGGGCAGCTGTGTTCGTAGACTTCCATTGCCGGTGCAAAACTTTTTATTGCTTTTGAATAGGCATGTGAGTTGATGGTTGCATTTGTTGCAAAAACCGCTAATCTTTTTAATCCGGTATTTTGGGTAATACATTTTGAAGTAATTTGAATAATAGGATAAATTTGAAATTCATATAATTCTTTTAGTTCATCATATACCTGTGCGGAAGAGGTATTGCAGGCCATAACAACCGCTTTAACATTTAATTCTTTAAAGTAATCAAAAATTTTTTTTATTATGGTAGTGAGTTCATCTTTATTTTTTTCTCCGTAAGGGAGGTTTAGTGTATCTGCAATATAGATAAATTGTTCATTTTTTAAAGAAGGTGCAAGCCGATTTAGAACTGTAAGCCCTCCTATACCAGAGTCAAATACACCGATAGGTCTGTTATCAAAATCCATTTTCATTCTTATATCCAAGCTAGTTGCTCTTTATATATTTTATTATTCCGTCTGCTATTGCTTCAGCCGTTTTTTGTTTTCTGTCATCCGTAATCAGGCAACTTCTTTCTTGCGGGTTGGAAATGAATCCGGTTTCAACAAGAATTGAAGGTGCAATATCATTATTGATAACATAAAATTTAGACTTAAACAATCCTCTGTCTTTTGATTTTATTTTAGAGGCAAGTTGTTTGTGAACTGTTTGCGCAAATTCGTATGAAACAGGCGTGTAATAGTGTGTTTCAATCCCGGATGCTTCTGTGCTGACGCTGGAATTAACGTGTACACTCACAAATAAATCGGCGTTTTTCTTTTCAGTAAATATTACCCTGTCTTTGAGCGATACGTATTCATCAGTTTTTCTGGTCATCTGTATGTCATAGCCTTTTTTACGTAATATTTCTGCCAGTCTTTGTGATATATCCAGAGTAATATCTTTTTCCAGTATATTTTCTCTCATTGCGCCGACATCGCTTCCTCCGTGTCCCGCATCAATGACTATGGTTTTTATTTCACCCTTTTTCTTTATTATTGGTGAAGGTGTAGCTTTAATTTCTGCTTCTTTAGGTGTTGTCATTAACAGTTGAATCGTTTTGTTGTCAAAACTTTCGCTATATTCAATAGTAGCTAATTTTTTTAAAGGAATAATGATTTTTAGACCTACATATGGTAAAGCATCTGTTTTCAGCTCTGACAAACGCTGTGAATTCAATGCGCTTTTAAAGGCTGCATGGTTGAATCCTGTAGGATTGTACAAATTGATTTCCACTTTGTTGTTTAATCTTTTTATTGAATGTATAGGAGGTGCCGTGAAGCTCAGTTCAAACAAATCTGTAATATCATTTATTTTTTTAGCTGTATACTCACTGATAGTTGCATACTGGTCGAATAACTTCATCCCTAGTATTCTGTCATCATGTGCAAAAAAGATACTTTGTCCGTCAAACGAATAAATTGGTCTGAATTTTGCGACATCTTCGCTCGTTATAACAACTCTCGCCTTTGTAGGTTCAAACTGTCCGACTCGGATGGATTCATTTTCTCCGAGATAATAGTCCTTGTTTCTTATTTCCGGTGCAACGTAGGTATTGGGTAAATCAAAAACCAGTCTTGTAGGATTTGCAACAATAATGGGATTTTCTATTGTAATTTGACCAATCCCTCTTATAAGTGCATTTCCTCGCTTTACATCAATTCTGTTTACATAAAATCTCGATTTTAGTTTCAGCAGCGGTTCAACTCTTGCTGCTGTTGTATTGATGTTTCCAGAGTTGAATGCCTGATTTACCTGTGTTATTTGTTCAGGCCTTACATAATCAGGAGACGGAATGTTATTTTGCGGGTCTTCTGAGTATGTTGTATATTCATAGTAGTCCTCGCTTGTGGATTTTTGTTCTCGGTAAATGTTCTCCATGTAGTCTTGTTTGAGGAAGTCTTTTTTATATGAGAATATTATATTGGTTCCGACTTTATAGACTCGAATTTTACTTGTATCCAGATCGTTGTTATAATATACGACCATTCTTACAACAGCAGGCTCTGTTGAAAACTGGGAGAATTTAACCTGTCTTATTTTGCTGTTTTTAAAACTCCAGCTTGAATTTGGTCTGGTGAGTATCGCATTTTCTATATCTATTCCAAATCTGTTCGGATTGGAAAGTTTAAATGTTTTTATATTCATTATTTCATTCGGCCCTGATAACGAGCCTATGAAAATCATGTTGTCAGAATTATCAAAATTAATGGTATTTATTTTTACCGGTGCTGCAAACGCTGCTCCGCTAAATATACCTACAGCCAGTATAAAAAATAAGATTAAGAACTTCTTCCCCATAGATATATAATACTACAAGTTAGATTCGGCCGGCTAAATTTTATTATTACTTAAAGAAAATTATGCTACCCTTCAATTTCTTCAAGGAGTACTATTGCATCTACTGCAATTGCCTTGCTTTCACCGATTGGGCCGAGAGTTTCCATTGTTTTGGCTTTTATAGAAATTTGGTTTAAATTTATATTTAAAATTCTGGAAAGATTGCTTCTTATTTCTATTAAAAACGGCTGCAATTTAGGAGTTTGCGCTTTTATTGTGCAGTCAATATTGTTAATTTTATAGCCACCTTTAATAATCAAATATAAAACTTCTTTTAAAAGTTGTGTGCTGTCGCAGCCGTAATATTTCGGGTCGTTATCCGGAAAATGCAGACCTATATCACCCAGTGCCAGTGCACCTAATAAAGCATCAATGATAGCATGGCATAGCACATCAGCGTCAGAATGTCCGAGAAGTCCCTTGTTGTGTTCAATATTTACTCCGCCTAGTATTAAGTCTCTTTCCTCAACAAGCTGATGTATATCAAAACCCTGTCCTATTCTATACATTTATCTACTCCTTAATAAATTTTTTTACAGCGAGACAAACGCCGTCGTTATCTACTGTGTCAGTTACGAAATCTGCTATTTTTTTTAAATTTTCTGTTGCGTTACCCATTGCGACTTTTGTGCCGGCTGAAAGAAGCATTTCTATATCATTATCCTGGTCGCCGCAGGCCATGATTTCTTCCTTCCGTATCCCCCATTTTTTTGCCAGATATCTTATCGCATTGCCTTTTGTTGCTTCTTTATTGGCTATTTCACAAAAATTAGGGGTTGAGCGTACTATATAAAGTTCGCCGTTAAAAGTTTCATTTAATTCCTCTGTAAGTTTTTCTATTTTTTCGGCATTTGTATCAATCGCCAGTATTTTATTGATATTTTTTAATTCTATACCGTCAAATGAATCTATAATCCGATATTGAATTTTGCGCTCATCCGTATATTTTCTTATTGTTTCAGAGTCTGTTTCAACAATAAGTATGTCGTCCATGTATAAGTTAAAATGTATTTTCTTTTCTTTTAATATATTTATTGCTTTTCTGGCATGATCAGCAGAAAGAGTACACTGGAACAATGTATCATTAGAGTGGTAAAATTCTTTTATCAGTCCGCCTTGATAGGAGATTATCGGTGTATTAAGTCCCAATTCTTTTGCAACATGTACTGTCGCCGCATACATTCTGCCGGTGGCAAGTACTACTTTTATTCCCCGCTCAACTAGATTTTTAAGAGTCGTTTTTACAGCCTCAGAAGCTGTATAATCTTTTCTGTAAATAGTACCGTCTATATCCAGAACGAGCATTTTTATCATATTTTTTACCTATAATTTAAAAGCTCTCATTAGACCGCAAATAGTTTTTGAGTCGTTTATTTCTCCATTTTTCACCATTTTTAAAATTTGGTCAAGTTCAAATTCAAAGCAATCTATAATTTCACCCTCATCAGGCTTTGGGCCTTCATAATATAACCCGTCAGCTTTGTAAAGATAGAGTTTTTCCGTACAAATTCCGGGACTGGTATATATAAAACCAAGTGATTCCCAATTTTTTGCCAGATATCCAGTTTCTTCAAGAAGCTCTCTTTTAGCTGCGCCAAAAGGCTCTTCATTTTTTTCTAATTTTCCGGCAGGCAGTTCATACTGAGCCGAGTGCACCGGATATCTGTATTGTTTGACCAGCAAAACACAGCTATCCTTCTGTGCGACAATAACAACACCGCCGGGATGAACGACAACTTCTCTCGGGCGTATCAGACCGTCAGAAAGTTCTACCTCGTCATTCAGTACTTCAAATATTCTGCCTTTGTATACTTCTTTTGAAGACAGTGTTTTTTCAAAAAATTTGTCCATCTTAATGTATTGGCGCTTTTACAGTTGATTTTAAATGTAATTCTCTTAGCTGCTCTTCTGATACCAGTGCCGGCGCATTTGTCATTAAGCATTTTGCTGCTGAATTCTTTGGAAATGCAATAACTTCTCTGATAGAAGTTTGTTTTGCCAGAAGTGCAACCAGTCTGTCTAAACCTATAGCCAAACCTGCATGCGGCGGAGTTCCATACTGGAATGCGGTCAACATAAAACCAAATTTTTGTTCAACTTCTTCTTCTGTAAGTCCAAGAACTTTAAATACTTTTTGCTGAACTTCAGAAGAGTGAATTCTTACACTGCCTCCGCCTAGTTCTGTACCGTTATATACAATATCATAAGCAATTGAACGGCATTTTAACGGTTCTGTTTCCATCTTATCCAAATCTTCAAGGTTTGGTGATGTGAACGGGTGGTGCATAGCTTGAACTTTGTTAAATTCCTGGCTGAATTCAAACATCGGAAAATCAACAACCCATAAGAGAGCATGCTTGTTTTCGTCAATTAAATTTAATTTTTGTCCGAAGAATAGTCTGAATCTTCCCATTACGTCATATGTAGTTTTTGGGTTATCGGCAACAAAGAAGACTATGTCGCCGGGTTTTGCATCTGCCCTTTTTTGCAGTGTTGTAATTTGCTCTTCTGTTAGAAATTTAAGAATAGGTGATTTTATTGTACCGTCTTCCATATATGTAATCCAGGCTAATCCTTTTGCTCCGAATGATATTGCCATTGCACGGACGTCATCCATTTCTTTTCTTGAATATCCTGCAATGCCCGGGATTTTAATGGCTTTTGCTATACCGCCGTTTTTAAGTGTTTCTTTAACCGGCTCAAATGTTGATTCAAGGAGTATATCTGAAATATCAAACAATTCCAGTCCGAAACGTGCATCAGGTTTATCTGAGCCGAATCTGTCCATTGCTTCCTGCCAGGTAATTCTTTCAAAAGGCGGATTTATCTCAACACCGGCCGCTTTAAACGCTTCTTTTAACAGTCCTTCAGTGAGATTTATAATATCTTCCTGGTTAACAAAAGACATTTCAATATCCACCTGTGTAAACTCAGGCTGTCTGTCGGCTCTTAAATCTTCATCTCTAAAGCAGCGTGCAATTTGATAATATTTTTCCAATCCGCCGACCATCAGAAGTTGTTTAAAAATTTGCGGTGATTGAGGCAGAGCATAAAATTTTCCTTCTTGAACTCTGCTTGGAACAAGATAGTCTCTGGCTCCTTCCGGGGTTGTATTAATAAGAATAGGGGTTTCTATTTCCATAAAATCAGATTCATTCATATAGTTTCTGATAGCACGTACTATATCATGTCTTAATTTAAGGTTTTTCACCATATTGGGTCTGCGAATGTCAAGATATCTGTATTTTAGGCGTATATCTTCTTTGGTATCCTCGCTTGATAATTCAAAGGGAAGCAATTTAGCTTCAGAGAAAATTTCAACATGTTCAGGATAAATTTCTATTTCTCCTGTTGCAAGGGAGGCATTATATGTTTCTGGAGGACGTTTTGTAACTTTACCGGTTACTTGAATTACATATTCATCTTTTAATCCGGAAAAAACTTTATGTACTGTCGGATTAATTTGCGGGTCTGCAACAAGCTGGAAATATCCTGTTTTGTCTCTCAGTTCTACAAATATAATTCCGCCTAAATCTCTTACTGCTGAAACCCATCCTGCAAGTGTAACGGTTTCATTTATATTTTTTATGCTTAATGTTTCATTGTAGTGTGTTTTCATTGAAGTTTTTGTTATCATGTCTACTCTTTCCCTAACTTAAATCCATATAACGATAATTTATAATAAACAAACGGCGGAATCAAATACTATAGAAACACTATAGATTTTTCGTGTTATTTTTCATCTTTAAAATTAACATTTAAGAAAAATGCCCATGGAACAAGTAATATTGCAATTAGAGCAAACAGTTCAAATACATCTACATATGCCATTAATTTTGATTGTGTAATCAGTTGTTTGTAAAAGATTCCTCCGGCTTTGTGTGTTGCTGTAATTGATGGATATAAAGCCATAAATTTGTGCGTCATAATGCTCATTTTATGCTGAAATATAAGATTAAAATTTGACAGATTTTTTACAAGGTATGTTTGATGCACCTGTGACAACCTTGCAACTAATGTTGAGGACATAGATACAACGAAGGCTGTTGCAACGCATTTGCATAAACTGTGCAGTCCTGCGCCGTTTGATAGTTCTGTTTTGGGCAGTGTTCCGAGGCATAATGCCGATACCGGAATGAATACAAGTATAACGCCTATACCCATTAAGACATTAGGTATTACAACATATGCAAATGAAATGCTGAGATTTAAATTTGCATACATAAATGTCGATGCGGCAAGGAATACGAATCCGACGGAAATCAGTATTCTGTTGTCTATCTTTTCAACCATTTTCCCTATAACGCCCAGCATAACAACACATGATAATACACGGGGCGCCAG
>CASDVD010000146.1 GCA_949284155.1 uncultured bacterium
AAAAAAAATCGGCTCTGAAGAGCCGAGATGGATAGAATTAGTATTACGGAGTTTATAGAGGAGTTTACATGTGCATGAAGTTTCACTAAAATTTTTTTTGCTATTTTTTTGTCAAATTATTAAGAAATATTAATTTGAATTTTATGTTATTCTTTGAACAGTACAATAAATATTTTTATTACAATTAGGATTTGCTATGAAAAAAATATGTGAACTTTTTATCAGATGCACACGTGCATATTCACTTCCGATGTCAATAATGGCCTGGTTTATTCCGTTTGTGTATGCAGCATTGCATAAGGGAAATATTTTTCTTGGGGTTTTGGCGTTTGCAGGTATTATTTCTTTACACCTTGCTGCTAATATGTTTGATGATTTTATTGACTATCAAAGACACAAAAAAGTTCAAAATCAACTGCAAAAAGGCAAGTGCTTATATTTTACGGAAAAACAAATTTCTGAAAAAAACTTTGTGATTTTTATGTCTGTTCTTTTTCTTTTTGCATTGTTAATAGGGTGTTATTTTATCTATTTATTTAAAGTCCCGATAATTTTGATAATGCTGATAACCGCAATATTATGTCTTCTATATCCTTATTCAAGCTATTATGGAAGCGGAGAAATCATCATCGGAACAATATTTTCACCTTTGGTGTTCACAGGTGTTTATTACGTTATGCTGCAAATGTTTTCAAAAGAGCTGCTGACATTGTCAATCCCTTTTGGAATTATGGTGGTAAGCCTTTTATATACACATTCTTTTCTCGATTTTAACTATGATAAATATGATAGTAAAAAAACTATTTGTATCCTCTGCGGAAATAAAGAACAGGCTTATAAATTTATGATATTTATGCTATTTATGGCATATTTTGCAACATTTGCGGGATTGGAGCTAAGAATATTATCTCCGGCATATTCTTTGACCTTTCTTTCTTTATTTCCCGCACTGTCCTTATGCAAAACTTTGCAAAGTTACATAGACAAAGAGCCGCAGGATGAAAAGGAATTCCTTTGTGTATTTAACAAAGCGCAAAAACTTACAGTGGTTTATACGACTTTGGCTGTTATTGCAACATTAATCAATCATCTGTAAATAAATAAAAAAAACCGGAAAAGACAAACTTTCCCGGGTAAAGAGTATTACTTAGGTTCTATTATTGGATAACTATAAAGCTAATGCCGGCAATCGACATATATACAATACTATTGATAATTGTTTATGTGTTAGCCTTGTATTAATTGTAATGCTAAAGCCGGCAGCTGATTTGCCTGCGTTAGCAATGCTGATGAAGTTTGTTGAAGTATATTTGCTTTTGCATAATTTGCAGATTCTTCCGCTATATCTGCGTCCATAATAGTTGATTTTGCGGCAGAAGAATTTTCTATACTTGTAACAAGTGATGTTTTTGCAGATTCAAGTCTGCTTTGATATGCACCAATTGAAGCTTTTCTTGTATTTAAATTTGCTAGCGCAGTGTCAAGAGTACCGATGAATGCAGCTGCATTTGTAGCATTGTCAAAAGCAGTTTCTATCGCACCGGCTGCATCACCGCCGAGCAGTGTATCTGCGTCTGTAGCGCCAAAAACTGTAGCATCCACATTCATAGCATTCTGACCGGCATCTGAATTTGCTCCGACTTGCAGCCTTAAACCATTCGGCAGACCTGTACCGTCTAATAGTTTGAGACCGTTGAATTGTGAAGCATTGGCAACCCTTGAAATTTCTGCAGCACGATATGATACTTCATCTTCCATGGCCTGCATAGATTCTGCAGAATATACGCCGTTGGCTGCCTGAATTGCTAAATCTCTCATTCTTAACAGGTTATCTTCTATTATGCCCATGTCACCTTCTGTTATTTGCAAAAGGTTAATTCCGTTTGCAATGTTGTCCTGTGCAACTTTTGAGCCTCGAATTTGTGTTTCAAGATTTGTGGCAATAAACATACCTGCCGCATCATCTGCTGCTCTGTTAACTTTGTAACCTGTTGACATTCTTTGCAACGCTGTGTTCAGAGAATCTGTAGCATTTGATAGGTTTCTCTGTGAAATCAGCGAAGACATGTTCGTGTTCACAATAATAGCCATTTTTTCCTCTTCTTTCCTTATTGGTATTACTCTTTACATTACTATCGAATATAAATTTCTCTCACATATAAAACTTCGGCACAATTTTAAATATCTTTAGTATACTTTAGTATGATTTATCTACAACTTTAGTATGATATTAAAACAATGAGCATGCTTTTTAACATACTGAATAATTATGCGGAGTCTGCATGCCGGAAAGATGCTGAAACAAGTTCAGCATGACAGGGAAACAGGACAATCCAATTGATATCACACTAAACTTGCAGCCCTTCTTGTAGACGAAGAATGAGTCGTACAAGGAGAGTTGACAAAAAGTCCGCCAACAATTGGTGCACTGGGCTGTGCCGCTGAACAGACACGAGGGATGTGAAAAAAGTGGAATGATTTAGCCACCCTATAAAATAAAAGTTTTGTAGAGGGTATAAATCATGCTGGAGATGAACATACAAATAGGAATAGTTAAAACCCAGGCACATACGATATTTCCGATGACACCCCACTTTACTGCATGAGCTTTGTATGTAGTTCCTACTCCCATGATTGCAGTAGAAATTACATGTGTTGTACTCAACGGAACCCCGAAGTGAGAAGCCAGAAGGATGATAGTTGCAGCTGATGATTCAGCGGCAAATCCGTTAATAGGCTTTAATTTAATAATTTTGCTTCCCATAGTTTTGATAATTTTCCATCCGCCGGACATTACACCTAAAGACATAACAGTTGCGCAAGAAAGAATTACATAAACGGGAATTTCAAAATCACCGCCGGTTTTAGCTTTTAATACACCGCCTGCAAGCAGCGCCAGAGTAATAATACCCATAGTTTTTTGAGCATCATTTGAACCGTGGCTTAATGCCATCAAACCGGCAGAAAATATTTGTACACGTCTAAACCTTCGATTCAGCTTATCCGGGTTTGCCTTGTAAAATATTCTTAACAGAGCAGCCATAACAATAAAACCAACACCAAATCCGATTACCGGAGCTAAAAACATAGGTTCCACAACTTTGTCCAAAAGTTCCGCAAATCTTACGCAGCCCCATCCCGCATTAACCACGGCAGCTCCGATTAATCCGCCGATGAGAGCATGAGAAGAGCTTGAAGGAAGTCCGAAATACCAGGTTATGAGATTCCAAATAATAGCTGCCATAAGCGCACAAAATATAACATGCAGTGTAATTGTATCCGGATTTATTATACCCGCTCCGATAGTTTTTGCGACATGTGTTCCCAGCAGTGCACCCGTAAATTCCAGAGTTGCACCGTATATAACTGCCTGCCTCGGTGTCAAGACTTTAGTAGACACTACCGTAGCTATTGCATTTGCGGCATCGTGAAATCCGTTTATATACTCAAATACCAGTGCGCCTGCGACTACAAGAATTAATAATCCTATTGAAATTGTCATAATTTTCCTCTGAGTTAACTGCGGATTTGTGTTAGCTTTGTTTTAAAACAACATTGACAACCTGATCAGAAACTGAAAAACAGCTGTCCAAGGCATTTTCAATATCTTTATGGATATCTCTGAGTTTCAGAACATTCAACGCATCATACTTTCCGGAGAACAATTCATCCATGGCATGATAAAGAATTTCATCACCGTGAGATTCAATTTCTTTCATTTTTAAATTTGTTTCAGTCATTTCTTTTATGGAGCTGGATTTTTTGAAATTGTGAATAATAATTTCCAATTCAGCAGTAGCCTGCTGTAATGTTTGTGCCTGTTTTTTCATGTTATCCGTATAAACATCTAATCTGTATACTCTCAAATTTACGCAGGCTTTCACTATTCTTTTAGTAATTTTATTTAATAATGCTGCAATGCACTGAATATCTTCTCTGTCAATCGGTGTAATAAGTGTTATATTCAATTGATGAAGAGTTTCTTTGAGAAGGTCATTGCTTTTGTGTTTCAAACGTTTTGCGCTTATTATATGGTCTTCTGTAAGTCCTGACGTCACAATTTGATTAAACAAAGATGCAGTTTCATTACATACTTTTGTACTCTCTTCAAAAAGAGTATAAAAAACTTTTTCCTCGGGAGGTAAAATGTAAGCCAGCAGGTTGAATTTACTCATTCTCAATTCCTCTCAATCGTATACAAAATTACTATACTATAAAAGTTTCATAATAATTTAAATTTCAAACCTTTTATTAAATTATATTAATAGGGTGGCTAAATCATTCCATCTT
>CASDVD010000147.1 GCA_949284155.1 uncultured bacterium
AGTTCTGATTCTGAAAATATTGTAACTATTTTGATTACAACAAAAAATTACGGACAGGTTAAGGTCGTGATTCTTAAGCAAGATAATGATTTGGATATAGATGTCACCTGTAATGAAAATTTTCCCAAAAAAGATTTTCACGATGCACTGAAAAACGGTGCAGCAGGTTTTGATACAGAAAAGAGTGTTTCTTTCACGACACGAAAAAGCCGCCCGGAGGACGAAAATGATGAGCGAAAAATCAATTTTACTAATTCGGTAAAAATATCACCGCATCTGCTTTTGGTCGTTCATACAATAATTAATATTATTGTTGAATTGGACAAAAAAGCTGATTTGCTTTCTGAACGTAAAAATATGGCAGATTCTTAAAACCACCAGCGCAAACCGCCCATTGAATCATTATGTCCGAATAAGAACTTGCCCATAAAGAACAGATTGAAAGCGTTGCCTATAATGTTTCCCAGCTGGAATAATTTGTTGGGCTTTGGCTGCATATATCCTGCAGAGAAACCGAACATTCCGTAAGGGCTCATTGTATTTTGATTCAGACCTCTGAGTGTATATTTTGTTTTGTCATTAAATACCGGTGTGGGTTCTTGTTCTGTTTTATCTTCAAAAACCGGTGCAGATTCATCTTTTGTTTCGTCCGTTTTGTCTTCAAAAATCGGAACCGGTTCTGTAGTTTCATCTGTCTTTGGCGCTTCATCTTGGTAGGCTGCTGCATCGCCAAGGTAAATTGTTTTAGATTGTGTTTCATTCAACCTTATTTTATAGTTTTTTGATGCATCCAGTGCCTGCGCATTTCTTATATTTTCAGCTGCGGATGATAAATATTTCTGGTCTTCTTCTGTTAAGTTTTCGCCGGTTAGATATTTTTCTACAATTGCCTGAACAGTTTTATTATTAGCATTCTGACCGGTTATTGCTTCAACTTGCCAGGCTTCACCAAGCAGATGAATTACTCCGTCCTGCTTGCTGTCTGTTTTATCTGCTGATTTTTGAAAATAGGTAAATTCGTCTATGGAGATTTTTCCGTCGCCATCGACATCCATCTGCTCTGCTGTGAAGTATGAGCTGCGTTCTGCTATGACTTTATCTCTTTCATTTTCTGCCAGTTTTTGGCTGTTTTCGTATTCTTTTATTGCAAATTCTTTAACGGTAATTTCACCGTTTTTGTCATTATCATAATAGTTTTTTAATAAAGTTTCCGAGTATAATTTGAAGGCATAATCTTTTTCTGCTGCGGTCATTTTGTCATCGACAAAAATTGAAACAGCAATGTTTTGGGCTGTTTGAAGATCTTCTTTCGTTTTGATACCTTCATTGGCCGCTATTCTTTTCTGTACTGCTTGTTTAACATAAGCTTCTATTTGAGCTTTTCTGTTTGCATCAACAGGTGCCATAGTCTCTCCAATTTTTATCTCTTAAGTATATAAAAACGAAATATTCAAAAAAATTGCATGTATTAAAAGATAAATATGAAGTTTTGTTAATCAATTTTTCCTTCAGCGAGAAGGCACTGAACTTTATCAACTATTTTTTTATGAATTTCATCTACCGGCAAAGTTCCGTCAATGCTGTTGAAATTGTATTCTGTTTTCATCTGCTCATATTCATCAAGACATTTTCCCTGATAAATTTTAAAACTTTTATAAAAGTCTGAGCTGAGTCCGATGTCTCTTCCAGACTCCCAATAGTCCAGTCCTGTTGTACCTATTACACGTTTTAAGAGAATATCTATCGGCACTTCAAGATAGAAAGTTAAGTCAGGTTCCGGCGCAAAGTTGTATAACTTTTTCACCCAGTCTATATCTTGACCTCTTACAACATCACGAGCAAAGGCCGTGTATGTGTATCTGTCCAGCAGAACAACAAATCCAGCTTTTAATGCCGGTATAATAGTGTTTTCAAGTCTGTCTGCAAAATCAGCTGCATATAAAAGGCTGAATGTTGTTGCATTAAGAAGGTTTCTGTCTTTTGCATCATCAATGACGTTGGCAATAAGGCGTGAAGTTTTCCATTCACTGACCATACAGCCGTAACTTTTGTCTTCAATCCATCGTTTTAAAAGATTGATTTGAGTTGATTTCCCTGAGCCGTCTGTACCTTCAATTACAATAAGAAGACCCGGGTATTCATGTTTTTGGCATTTATTTTCCATTAAATATTTATTCCTTTTTTCTTAAGGCATTCAGTTACATACTCACGCATTTTAATCTGTTTTGAATGTATAGACTGCTGTGCATCTATTTTTAGCAGTCCAAATTCATCAACCATTTGAAGATATTCTGTATTGACCATATTTTGAAAGATTACATAACTTTTGTAAGGATTATTGCTCAATTTTAAATCCATACCTGCTTCATAGAACCCCGGGGTTCTGTTCGAGCAAATACGTTCCAAAGATGTTTCAGCATTAATGCTGTAATATAAAGTTAAATCCGGTTTTATCGCAAATCCGTACATATTTCTGACCCAGTCTTTGTCAACGCCTCTTGCGACATCTCTTGCAAATGCTGTATAAACATATCTGTCAGCGAGTACAATAAATCCTGCTTTCATTGCCGGTATAATTATTTGTTCCAGACGGTCGGCAAAATCAACAGCATGCAGCAGGCTGAAAGTTCTCGGGCTCAAAAGATTTTTCTTTTTTGCTTTTTTTGTTGTTTGGGAAATAAGCTCAGAGGAATTCCATTCTGTATGTATTACATCTAAACCTTTGGATTTCAGCCAGTCACGCAGTATTGAAAGCTGTGTGGATTTTCCTGAACCGTCTATGCCTTCAACACAAATAAGCGTACCTTTAAGATTATGTTCTTCAAATAGTCTCAAAACCTGTCCTTTCCCCTGTTCTTTCCCCTGCTCTTTCCCCTGTTTAGATTGATTTATTATTAATTATTTACTCATATTTTATATTTTAAATATGATATCATATTTTTTTAAATATTAAAATCGGTATGTCATCAGAAATTGTTTGTTCAAGTGTATAGTTTTTAGATATCCAGTTAAAAACCTTTGTTCCGTAATCTTCAGAAAAAGCTCTTTTTCCATATGGTTTTTGAGGAATTTTTATTAAAATAAAATATTCAGGCGGCTGTTGTTTATATCTTTTTATTATTCTTTCTTCTGAATATGCTTCAAGTCTGTCAGGTGTAAAGTCATTGTAGTAATTATCCGATTTTCTGTTTGTCAAAAAGTTTAAAAGCGGTGTTTCCGGAAGTACTATTATTTTATCTGCAGGCTTTGTTGAATGCTGCACGTAGTTTATGAGTTTGTTATAAGAATCTGCTGCTTTTTGGGTATTTTTTATTGTTCCTGCGGGTGATTTTATTTCATATGTTCTGTCTTTGATGAGTAAAATATTCATAAATGTATTTGCCAGTGCTGCGGAGCAGAGAATTATTACTATTGATTTTTTAACATCGGTTTTGCTGCTCCAAAATTGTATGATTACGGCTAAAGCCAAAAGCAGTGGCGGAAGTGAGTATGTTCCGTATCCATTAGGGATTATAAGTGCTATGATGCTTTTTAAGCTGAAAAGGATTGCGCATAAGAATATAAATAAATTTTCTTTGCTGCTAAAAGTTTTTTTGATGTTAAAGCAAAATAAAATTATTAATAATATCGGCAGTCCCTGAAAAAGAAAGTTTTGCGTTTTACTCAGAAATAAAATAAGCCCGAGCGGTAAAATTAAATAATATGCATAATTTTTTATTTTGCTGCTTATAAATTTTAATACGAAAAATAAAGTTATCAGAAAAATTATTGATAATAAGGATGTTATAATCCCTTCAACCGAGAAACCCATTGAATTTTTTGTAAAATATTGATAAGCGTTAGTTTGTGCACATTGAAGAACAAGTTTGGAATTGTCAATTAAGTCAGCACAGTTCAAGCCTCTCATGAATAAAAAACCAAAGGAAATTCCGCCCGGCAGTGCAAAAAGTGTTATATCCCGAATCAGATTTTTTCTTTTTTCAAAAATAATTATAAATAAAAATAATAAAACAGGATAAAAGAAAAATTCATACTTATTCACAAAAGCAACTCCTGCAAAAAATGCTGCAAATCCGGTGTATATGCTTTTTTGTGTTTGAGTATATTTCAAATAGCAGAATGCTGATATCAGCATTGCGCAGATTCCGTAAGTAACTGCAAAAGAATACGGCTGTATGAAATTCATTAAAAATTTAGAGAAAACTATTGTCTGCATTATGAAAAGTACTATTGCAGACGAGGTAAGTTTGTCTGAAAAAAATCTGCATATCAGATAAGTGAAACAGAGCATTAATAAAGAGGATATTATTCCTGCGATATAAAGTGTATTAATATTCGCACCGAAAATTTGATATAAAAGAGCATTAAACAGGTAAGAAAACGGGCCGTATATATTGAAAATATCTTTATATAATACGTCGCCTTGAAGTATGGCCAGAGGATAAAATGCTTCTCTGCCAAAATCAGTATAAAGATAGGTTATCTTCCCATAGCAGAGAATGGAATTTATAAAGAATATGAAGCCCAAAATAAGCAGATTCAGTCTTTTTGAAAATTCCATATTACCTCCCTTTTTGAGGGATTCTAGCATAACTTTAAGCACCTTGCAATTTAGGGCTTTTTTATTCATGATATAGCTATGAAAAAAGTTAAGGAAGAAAAGGTAAGACTCAATAAATTTATTGCGCAAAGCGGCTTGTGTTCACGCCGTAAAGCTGATGAACTAATTGAATCGGGTGTCGTCCGGGTAAATGGCGAAAAAGTTGTTGAAATGGGCTGTATGGTGTCTTCTTCTGACAGAGTGCTTGTTAACGGTCAACCTGTAACAAAATCTGAGCTTACGTATATTAAATATTATAAACCTGCCGGTTACATAACCAGCTGTGATGATGAGAAGGGAAGAAAAACTATATATGATATACTTCCTCCGGAAGTAAAAGAATTGAGGCCGGTAGGAAGGCTCGATAAAGATTCGACAGGTCTTTTAATTTTGACTAACGATGGTGATTTAATAAACAAGCTTACACATCCTTCCGTAAAAATACCTAAGGTGTACAGAGTAGTTGCACAAGGTAAACTTAATAAGGATGATGTTTTCCAAATGGCTAAGGGTATAGAAATTGAAAAAGGGAAAATAGCATATGCTGATGTGTTAGTGGTGGATTTTGAAGGTAAAGACAGTGTTTTACAGATAACTCTTTATCAGGGATTGAACAGGCAGATTAGAAAAATGCTGGATTATTTAGGTCATCCTGTTGTCTCACTGAAAAGAATTTCACATGGCTCTATAAATATTCAGGGCTTGAAAAAAGGGCAATTTAAATATATAAAGCCAAAAGAAATCAAAGATTTGTTAAAACAGTTAGAAAAAGCTGAAAAAATGCAAGAAAAGGCGGCTAAAAAGGATTTATAATGAATTTATTCATTACAGGTACAGATACAGATGTCGGAAAAACCGCAATTACAGCCGGTTTAGCTGCTGTTATGCAATCTTTAGGCTATAAATCGGGTGTGTATAAGCCATTTCAAAGCGGTGCACAAGAAAAAAACGGTTTTTATGTATCCCCTGATTTGGCTTTTATCAAGAAAATAGATTTTTATATAGAGACATTGTGTTCATATAGCTTAAAACCTCCTGCTGCTCCGTTAATCGCTGCTGAGATTGACGGAGTTAATATGAGTTTATTGACTGTTGAAAGAGAATTTCAGGCGTTGAAGCAAAAGTGTGAAGTTGTACTTGTTGAAGGTGCAGGCGGGCTTATGGTTCCTGTTCTTCCTGAAAAAACAATTGCTGATGTAATAAAATTGTTAAATATACCGGTGCTGATTGTTGCCCGTCCTGATTTGGGTACTGTTAACCATACTCTTTTGACAATTAATCAAGCTAAAACAATGGGGATGGAAGTGTCCGGTGTGCTGATTAACCGTTATCCTTCCGGTACGGAGGATGCGGCAATAAAAACGGCTCCAAGATTGATTGAAGAATATTCAGATGCAAAAGTACTCGGAATTATTCCGAATATTCCTGATTTTCAAAATATCAAACCCGGTGAATTTATTGATATTTTTATTAATAATGTAGATATTGAAAAGATATTCAATATCCAAATACCGAAACTCAATATGAATTTGTAATTAAACTTTTATATCAATCGGCGATTGAAGCTGCTGGGGGGTGATTTCAGAAGGATCCTGCCAGTCAGTTTGAGGCATTACAGCACTTTGAATAAGCTGCATCGCAATGGCTCCTTGAAGTTCTTGTTGTGTTTTTGCCATCAAGAGAGTTTGTATTGCGTGTGTTTGTTCCGCCATTGTTGTAGAAATTGCATCACTCATAGACTTATTATAGCATCACCTGAGTCAATGATGAACTATACTTTAGTATGAGTGATTGTTTAAATAATCTTTGAAATTTTTCTTTTCAACCGTAAAACCGCAGCCGTCATGCATTTTTGCGGGATAGAATATATATTCTGCCGGATAGCGTTTACACATTGCCAGCCTTTTGTCATATACAGAGCAAAGACCTTCTTTGGTTACATATTTACAGGCAAAGATGAAATTTCCGTCTTCATCTTTACCCTTGATATAAAATCTTTTATACGCAGGAAAGAGAAACTGCATAATTTTAAATTCTTTTTCTGTATAAGTGTCAAAACTATACATATAGTTGCAGCATTTTCCGCATTTTTTACATTTGCCGGTTATTCTGTACTTTATTTTTTCCGGAACAAACCAGGATTTATATTCATACCAGGCCGATTTTATCAAATCTAATATCATAACTAAATTTTAACATTTTAATGCAAAATAGTGTTGTTTAATTTTTTAGTAATTTGTGTGATAATAATTGTAATTGAAAATATGGAGTTTGGAAAATGACAGCGGCTATTGAATCACGGGCTTTTGGAAAAAATGATATCAGAGGAATATACGGCGAGGATATTACTGAGGAGCTTTATTATTATGTCGGAAAAGCGTATATTCGTTTTATAGAAGAAAATACTGATTTGGAAGCGGGAAATATATGGGTTAGTGTCGCAAGAGACGTAAGGCTGCATTCCGAAGCTTTAACAAAATCTTTAATTAAAGGTGTAACATCAACCGGTGCAAATGTTTTGAATATAGGCGTTGTTCCGACGCCGCTCGGATATTATTCTGAATTTGCTTCAATACCGTCTGAGGTTATAGGTTCCGGAAAAATTTCCGGAGCACTGATTGTCACTGCGAGCCATAATCCGAGCGAGTACAACGGATTGAAACTTACATTTAATAAG
>CASDVD010000148.1 GCA_949284155.1 uncultured bacterium
GCTCCTTCTTTTGCTACGGGATAGTAGTTTTTGTTTCCCAGAATGATTATATTTTTGTATTTAGATACAATTTTTGCTGCATTGTTAATTTTATCAACATTTCCGATAATTCTTTCGAGATATAGGGGAAGGCGCCGCAGTGCTCTTAGGTCAATAAATAAATCTTCGTTCCTGAATTGTTTAATTTTTAGAATTATAAAAATCATGCATAAAAGCTGTGCGCAAAGAGCTTTTGTTGAGGCGATGCTTTTTTCAATGCCTGCATCTGAAAGAATTTTGTAGTCACAGTTCTTCCATAAAGTGGAATTTTGAGCGTTTGTTATGCACATAGTTCGTCCGCCGAGTTTTTTTACGATTTCAAGTGCATGCAGTGTGTCAGATGTTTCTCCTGATTGGGAGACAAAAATATAGAGTGTCTTTGGGGTTACGAAGTGTTTTTTTTGAAGAATAAATTCACTGGAGTATTCATATTCACAAGGAATCCCGACCATTTCTTTAAATAAAGGTGCTGCAATAGCTGCACAGTTGTATGAAGAACCGCTTGCGGAAATCACTATATTTTCTATTTCTTCCGGCATGTCTATTTTTATTTTGTTATCTTCTGTTACGTATAAGCCGAGTAATTTTTGGACAACGGAAGGTTGCTCAAAAATTTCTTTTTGCATAATTGATTTTAGTTTTTGCATAATTACCTCGGTTTTCTTTCTATTTCTATTATCTCATATTTTTTGATTTTCTGATTGCTCTGTTATTATTATCGGCATTTTATTGGTAAACTTTAATATTTTGATGTTAAAATTAGTCTATGGCGCAAACTAATGTAGAGGGATTTTTATGACTGCTAACCAAGGAATTAAACCTGTTACCTGTGAAGTTAATGAAAAAGGACATCTTCAAATAGGAGGATGTGACCTTGTTGAACTTGCTGATAAATATTCTACACCTCTTTATGTCTATGATGAGCAGACAATAAGAACCATAGCAAAAGAGTACAAAGACGCATTTAAAGACTACCCGAATATAAAAATGCTTTATGCTGCAAAAGCGTTTATGACCAAAGCAATATGTAAAATTCTTTCATCTGAGGGGTTTGGCTTTGACGTTGTTTCCGGAGGAGAAATATACACTGCATACAAAGCGGGTGTTGATATGTCCAGTTGTCTTTTCAACGGGAATAATAAGTCTGTTGAAGAACTGGAAATGGCATTAAATCTCGGTGTCGGTAAAATTTCAGTTGATAATTTTCTTGAATTGGCATTGCTTAATCAAATAGCTTTTTCTAAGGGGAAAAAGATTGATATATTGCTTAGAATAACTCCGGGTATTGAATGTCATACGCATGAATATATCCAAACAGGGCATCTTGATTCAAAATTCGGTTTTGACCTTTCACAGGTTGATGAGGCAATAGAACTGATTCTTGATGAATATGAAAATTTGAATTTAATCGGATTGCATGCCCATATTGGTTCACAAATATTCGAAACACAGATATATTATGATGAAGTAGGAGTTATATTAAAAGAAATTTCAAGAATCAGAGAAAAGTTCGGACTTGAACTTCATACCATAAATCTGGGCGGCGGTTTGGGTATTAAATATACAGATAGCGATGTTCCGCCTTCTGTAAAAGAAATAGCAGAGAAAATTACTTCTTCAGTTGATTATCACTCAAAAAAATATAATACCGGTGGAATAAGTATATTTATCGAGCCGGGCAGAAGTATAGTCGGTACCTCAGGTGTGACTCTTTATACCGTAGGAAGTTCCAAACAGGTGCCAAACGGAAAAAAATACATTGCGGTTGACGGCGGTATGGCTGATAATCCTCGTCCGAGCCTTTATCAGGCAGTATATACGACGCAAGTTGCAAATAAGCCAAATGCAGCACTTTCACAAACTGTCACTTTAGCAGGCCGTTTTTGTGAGTCTGGGGATATCTTGATAAAAAATGTAAAGATGCCGGATTTGGAAGAAGGAGATGTTATTTGTGTCTATGATACCGGTGCATACGGCTATTCTATGTCCAGTAATTATAACCGGGTATTAAAGCCGGCTGCGGTACTTGTAAATAACGGACAATCTGATATTATAATAAATAGAGAAAGTTATGAGGATTTAATTTCTTGTGACATGGTTCCCGAAAGATTAAACTAAGGAAAAGATTTTGTTAGGTGAAATTAAAGATATTCTTTTTAGGCAACTGCAGCTGATACAGCTTAGTTTCACTTGGATAAATATTGCTGAAATACTTATTATCTTTGGTTTGATTTTTGTTTTGTACAGAAAATTTATCAAAGGTACTCAGTCTGAAAAACTTGTGAAGGGTTTGTTTATACTTCTTTTAACATGGCTGTTCAGCGAACTGTTGATTAAGTTTAATCTTCAAATACTCGGTGTCTTTCTGAGAACTATGATTAATATTATTCTTTTTGGTGCTGTTATTATATTTCAGCCTGAAATCAGGAAGTTTCTCGGTTATCTGGGACAGTCAAATATTTTTAATAAAGGTTTTTTTACTAAAAAAGAAACTAAACATATTGAAAAAATAAATGTAATAAAAGAATTAATAGAGGCTGTAAAGTATTTGGCAAAAACACATACAGGCGCATTGATGGTGCTAGAGAGGGATGATAATGTTAATACATATTCCGATGTTGGCACGCAAATTGACGGTAATGTGTCAACCGAACTTTTATTGACTATTTTTCACCCAAATACGCCTTTACATGACGGTGCTGTAGTTATTTCCGGTGAAAAGGTCAAATCAGCCGGAGTGCTTTTGCCGTTGACTGAAGATCCCAAATTAAGCTGGAAATATGGTACACGCCACAGAGCAGCCATCGGAATGAGTGAGGTTTCTGATTCTGCATGTCTTGTTGTATCGGAAGAAACCGGTGATGTTTCGATTGCACTTGACGGTACTTTGAAAAAGTATGATGATATTACACTTTTGAGAAAAGATTTAGAAATTTTGCTGGGTTATCAGGATGAAGAAGTTCCTGAAAATAACAAAACTGTATTTAACTTTATCAAAATAACAACAAAATCACCGGCAAAACAGAATGATAAACTAAAAAAACAATGAATCCTATTTTATCAGTCATAGAAAATAAAATTTTTGCAGTAGTGCGCTCAGATAGCCCGGGTGAAGCGTTGAGAATATCAGAAGCGCTTATTGAGGGCGGAATAAAATCTTTAGAGATAACAACGGAAAAAAGTATTATGCTTCCTGTTGTGGAGGAATTGTCGAAAGATAAGGAATTGACTGTAGCGGCAGGCGGGATAATTACGGCTAAACGTGCCTCAGAAGCATTGGAAAGAGGAGCGCAAATAATTGTTTCTCCTGTCTTTCAAACTAATCTGGTCAAATTTTGTGCAGGTCATCATGTGCCGCATATAGCTACAGTGTCTACGGCAAATGAAGCTTATAATGCTTGGAAATCAAGAATACCATTGATTAAACTTTTTCCTTCTCATTCTATGGGAGGAACTGAGTATTTGGAAGATTTACTCCGACCGATGCCTTTTTTGAATATTTTGGCTTCGGGCGGAATATCCTTGAACAATTTTTTGGGGTATTTAAAAGCAGGCGCACTTGCAGTCGGATTGGGCAGAGCGCTTTATCAGGATGCTCCTGTTGCTCAAATTAAGAACCGGGCGATGTTTGCTGTTGAAGAGTTAAAAAAATTAGAAGAAATTTTGTAAATTTATAGACTATTCGGAGTAAATAGGGTTAAATAGTAATATGTCTGAAAAAATTAATGAAAAAGTTATAAATATTTTTAATAAACATATAAAAAACCGTCAAACAAATCCTGATGTGAAAGTCAAATCTTTTGCGGGTTTTAGTTATGTGAGGCTGGATGAGGATGCCAACGGGTATCCTTTTAAAGAGGAATATTTACTGGATTATGCAAAAGAATGTCATTATATTGTAAAAGTTATGAGAGAGAAGAATAAAAAGATTTCTCTTTATAGTTATAATGTTCCGAGTGAAAAGTTGTTGGATTTTTTGTTAATGTTTAGAAATAATGAACTTAGCGGTACAATAATCGAGGTGGACAAATTTCTGCCAAAAGATTTGGCATAGGATTGTTGATTTTTTAGATGTATTTTGCCGGAATAACAGCCGATTATGAGAGAGAATATGAATAAAATAGAGTTATCTGAACTGGAAAAACTTTTGTCAGTTGTAAATAAGCCTTATCAGTATGTTGGGAATGAACTTTTTTCTTATGAGAAATCTTTTGATGATTCAAAGATACACTTTGCACTGGCATTCCCCGACAAATATGAAGTAGGCGCAAGCAATTTAGGGCACCGGGTGTTGTATGAAACAATAAATTCTATAGATTCTTGTTTATGTGACAGGGCTTATGCTCCGGAAACGGACTGTAAAATGGCGTTGAAGGATATGAATATCCCTATGTACGGCCTAGAATCTAAAGTTCCTTTATTTAAATTTGATTTTTTGGGCTTTTCTTTGCAATATGAGTTATGTTATCCGACAGTTCTTGCTATGTTGGACTTGGCACAAATCCCTATTTTAAGTAAAGATAGAAATGATGACCATCCTATTGTTCTTGCAGGAGGGCCGTGTGCGTTTAACCCTGAGCCTGTTAAGGATTTTATAGATGCATTTTTGATTGGTGACGGTGAAGAGTGCTGTGTCGAAATTGTAAATAAATTTTTGGAGTTAAAGGAAAAAGGCTGTTTTAGCCGTTCAGATATTTTAGCGGCTATTTCTCAAATTGAAGGAGTGTATGTACCTCAGCTTCACAATCAAATTCAAATTAACAAGCGGATTTCAGACTTTGACATAAGCAAGGCTCCCAAAATTCATCCCGTTCCTTTTTCAACATCAATTCATGACAGGGCTGTTGTTGAAATAAGGCGGGGCTGCGGCAGAATGTGCAGATTTTGTCAGCCGGGGCATGTAAATCTTCCTATTAGAGAAAGAAAAGCAGAAGATATTATTAAATTGACTAAAGAATTGGTTAAAAATACGGGATATGACGAATTTTCGTTGCTGTCATTGTCTTCTAATGACTATACCAACATTGAGCCGGTGTTAGAGGAGTTAACATGCTTTTTTAAAGATAAAAAGGTCTCAGCTTCTTTGCCAAGCCAGCGTATTGACCGGTTCAATATCAGATTATCAAATTTAGTTAAAGACGTGAGAAAAACGACAGTAACACTTGCTCCTGAAGCAGGGTCGCAAAGACTTAGAGATGTAATAAACAAAAACCTTACGGAAGAACAAATAATTAATACTACTTTAGAGTGTTATAAGAACGGTTATGACAGCATAAAATTCTATTTTATACTTGGTCTGCCGACTGAAACTTATGAAGATATAGATGAAATGCTTGAACTTCTTAACAAAATAAGAGTTAGAGCTAAGAATCTTAAAAATGAATTTGGCTATAAACATGATTTAAAATTAAATTGCACACTTTCAATCTTTGTTCCGAAGCCATTTACGCCGTTTCAGTGGTGTCCTCAGGATTCTATAGAAAACATAACTGAGAAAATCCGCTATATTAAAGCCAGACCAATAAAGGGTGTGCGGATAAAAATACACGATAAATATATTTCACAAATTGAAGCTGTTCTGACACGTGGTGATGCTTCTTTATGTAATTATATTAAAGAGTTGTATAAATCCGGCTGTTATCTTGATGCTTGGGATGAATGTTTTGATAAAAATAAGTGGGAAGAGGCAGCAAAAAAATGCGGATTAACATTAAAACTTCTTGCTCAGACCGAGTTTGATACAGAAGAGATTCTGCCTTGGGATTTTATCAATGTCGGTATAAAAAAAGAATGGCTGATTAATGAATATGCGAAAGCTTTGAACAGCTCATCGAGTGTACCTTGCGAGAGTCATTGTTCAAATTGCGGAATTTGTCAAACATTTAATACTAAAAAACAGCTAGATAAGCCGTATCAGCCCTTTATTTCAGAAAAATTGCCCCCTAAGCAGCAGGTTTCCAAAAAGTACAGGGCTGTTATTACAAAGAAGGGTTATTTAAAATATTTGTCACATTTAGATTGGCAGAATACTCTGGTTAAATCTTTATTCAGATCCGGACTGCAAATCGTTTTTACAGAGGGATTTAATCCTATACCTAAAATTTCGCTCGGTGTTGCATTGCCTTTATTTGTTGAAAGCGATTGTGAGTTTTTAGAATTCGAAATATATGATGTATTGAGTCCTGAAGATATAAAGGTAATTTTAAATAAATCGCTCGATAAAAATGCACAAATTATTAATATTTGTGAAATAAATAAAAACTCTAAAAGCCTTGATACAATTATACAATGGGCAAGGTATGAGTTTTCTCCTGTGAATGATGGTATTTTCAAAAATCAAGATTTGGGGTATATTAAAGAGGTACTTGCTTCCGGTGATGAAATATTTCTGAAGAAGAAGTCAAAAAAAGGTGTAGATAAATTAATATCGATTAATCAGTCCTTAAAAGATGTTGAAATTTTTGAAGACAAGATTTGCTTAACTTTAAAAGCTGGTCAAAATCAATTTTTACCCTCTTTGCGGCCGGATGATGTGATAAAGTTTTTCTATCCTGATACAAGGTTTAATATAAAGCGTCTCGCATTTTTTGACGAGAATATGAATAGAATTTAAAGGAAAAAAAGATGGCGAAATCAATAGTTATTGCTGAACGTGACAATATTGCAGCGGTGTTTGAGGATTCAAAAGTTACAGAATTTTATATACATAAAGGAGAAATATTGCTCGGTGATGTGTATATGAGTAAAGTCGAAAATATTTTGCCGAGTATTGAGGCTGCTTTTGTTAATGTGGGCTCGGATAAAATGGGATTTTTACATGCTGCTGATGTTATCGGTAAGGGCGGACTTCTGGATAAATTGTCACCAAAGCAAAGATTAATGGTTCAGGTAGTCAAAGAACCTACCGGACACAAGGGGCCTCGTGTCACTACCGCAATAAGCCTGCCCGGACGCTTTTTGGTGCTTATGCCTCAGGAAACCGGCGTCAGTGTAAGTAAAAAAATATCCTCTTCAAAAGAACGTGCAAGATTGAAATCTATTGTGAATTTGCTTAAACCAGTAGGTTTGGGGATAATTATCAGAACAGAGGCAGAAGGCCAATCAGAGGCTGAGATTCAGGAAGATTTGGAAATTTTGCTTGAAAAATGGAATACGATTATTACTCAGGCTGAGATGGTTAATGCGCCTAATCTCTTATACCGTGACCAGGATTTGTTATATCGAGTGATAAGAGAGGCCTGCGATGAAGATGTAAAGGAAATTATTGTCGATACGCCGTTTGCTCTCCAGCGTACACAACAGCTTATACAAAATTGGAATTTGAATAAGGATATCGAGTTGTCTGTTTATAAAGGAACTGAGCCTTTATTGGTTGCGTCAGGCGTGAAAAAAGAAATTATGGACGCTTTGCAAATTAAAGTAAATTTGCCGTCCGGCGGTTATTTATTTATTCAAACTACAGAAGCTCTTACTGTTATTGATGTCAATAGCGGTAAGTTTATCAGTTCGGCTACTCAGGATGAGACTATATTAAAAACCAACAAAGAAGCTGTCCAGGAGATTGCAAGACAGCTGAAACTAAGAAATATCGGCGGAATGATAATTATTGACTTTATTGATATGCTCTCCAGAACAGATAAAATTGCAATTTTGGAAGAATTAGAACTTGCTATTGAATCTGATAAGGCTAAACCTCAAGTCGGCCAATTATCTGATTTGGGTCTCGTCGAAATGACACGTCATAGACAAGGTCAAAGTTTAGCTGAAATTTTCTCTAAAAAGTGTCCTACTTGTCATGGTACAGGGTATGTTGTCGAAGAAATGACTTTTGCGACTGCTGTTGCAGAAGGCGAGTATCGTGCAAAAGTTGCGAAAACAAAACTTCCTATGGGTCATCACAATGGCAAAAAGCCGCAATACCCTGATAAAAGTAATAACAAAGTGTTTAACCACCAAAAAAATCCTGTGTTAAATACGCAGTCACAGAATAAAAATGACTATGACAGAAAAAATCATCAAAAAAATAATACTCAAGAAGTGATTGCAGAAGAAACAACAGAGCTTCAGCGTCAGGATTCTGTCCTTCAGGAAAAATCTAAAAAACCTCAAAGAGACACCAGAAAGAAACGTAGAAATACTTCGAAAAAAGAGGTTCTTGAACTCGTAGATGAGTTATTAAATACTCAGCCGCCTTCTTCTGAAGAAGCTGTATCAGATAATGATGTCAAAATTGAACCTGTAGAAGTTGTACAAAATTCTGAAGTCAAGTCCGATGAAATTCAAACTGAAGCTCTTGATATACAAGCGGAAGTAAATTCTGAAAATCTGACTGTTCAGGAAGAAGAACAGCCAAAGACAGGAAAGGGTAAACCGCGGCGTTCAACAAAAACTCGACGAAAATCCACTGCTTCTGAAAAAACAAAAAAGGAGTCAACGAAAAAACGTGCTGCTAAGAAATCTGAAGAATAGTTTTATATTAATTTTAACTTTTATTTTTCTGGGATGCTGTCCTGTTATTTCAAATACGGTTAGTGCGGTTGATGCTGTCTCAAAAGTAGAAGTTGTTCAAAATAAGTCTTTATTACCCGGTCAGAAAGAAAAAAAACATGTATTGAACAAATTTTTTGTGACGATGTTATGGGTCTGCGGTTCTTGTTTTGTGATTATTACCGGGCTGCTTCTTTATAAGAGATTCAAAGATAAGAGATGGGAAGAACAATTATCTCCTGAACCGGATATTTCACAGAATTTAAATTCACCGGATACGCTTGATGAAGCTGCAGAGTTTGTTATTAAAAAATTTTAATTACTTTTGTCGGCGGTTCTCCGTATTCTTGCAGTAATTTATCAACAACTTTGGGCATTTGACATATGAACGAGTAATTTCCTTTTGAAATAGAACATTTTGAGCATTCTCCTCTTATTTCGTAGCACTCGATGGCTTGCGGCGTCCAGTTTTGTATGATTGAATCCGAGAGCTCTCCGTTTGTTTGCGGAGAAAAGAAATCAAATATTCTACGTGCAGAATTAGCAAAACCCATACAAATACTCCTGTTTAATACCCCTTTCTTTTAGTATAACAGTGCTATGTTGGTTTTAATCCGTCGAATGTATGAAATATTAGTCTACAAATATTATTAATGGAGTGAACCCCGATTTTTCCATTGATAAATATAGAATAGTAAGAAAACTGATTATTGAAATGATAAAGCCTATATCTAGGTAATTTATTTTATCTATCTTTGTTTCGGCGCCTTCTGCATTATCTGTTGTAATAAATTTGTAAAAATTGATACTTAAAAGTATTAATTGTGCAGCAAAAATTATATATCCCGAAATTATAACAGGTGTCCCAAGGAAAATAAATAAATTCGCAGCAGGGTTTGAGGCATTATTCTCAATAAAGTATGCTAAATTTAAAAATAAGCTCAACACTATCTGTGTGTATCCAATAACAGAAAAGGCTTTGTATGTTTGTTGTGACCTGAATTCTTCCAGCATGTCAACTATTCTACTCTTTTATATCTTATCTGTCAAAATATCTAAAAAGACTGCTATTTTCAAGCAGTCTTTTTAGATTGTTAATTATAGATATTAGTTATTTTTTAACAATTTTTATTGCACTGTCAGGGCAAACCATTGCACAAGTTCCGCAACCGATGCATTTTTCCGGATCCGGTTGAACGCATGGTGTTTGGTACAAACCGACTTCATGTGACCAGTTCAGGCATTTTTCGCCTTTTGCATTGATAGGGCATTTTACCATACAAAGTCCGCATCCTTTGCAGAGGTCTTTGTAGAGCATCCAGTCAGCTTTGCCCTTTTGGACACCTTCAACTACTATACCTTGATATTCTTTGGTTGTCATTTATCTTCTCCTTATACACTTGCTTTATCGGCTATTAATTGCATACCTTTTTCAAGAGCTTTGTAGTTTAATTCTCTCAATTCAGGTCTGGCTGCAAATTTTTTGCCTAAAGCAATTTCCATAGCATTTTTAACATCATCGATTTTTAATACATGAGTTGCTTCTATTAATGCACCTAAAATCATAATGTTAAATACACGTGTACTTAATTCGTCGTTAGCAATTCTGTTTGCCGGTAAACCAATAAGTTCTTTGCATTTGCATGTCGGTTTTTTAGTGCAGACAGAAGAATCGTAAACAACGATTGAATTTTCATCAGCATATTCGCTGCATCTGTCGATAGCTCTGTCAGAGCACATAATGATTATGTCGCCTTTAGAGAAACGTGGTTCACCAATTCTTTCATCTGCTATTTGACAGAAAGCAATTGATACACCGCCTCTTTGTTCAACGCCAAAGTTAGGAATGTAAAGTACTTCCTTACCTGCTTCGTAGCCGGCTTCAACAAGGATTTTTGCAACTGATTGAACGCCTTGTCCGCCTTCACCGGCTAATACCATTTTTGTTCTTGCCATTGTTTTCTCCTTATTCTAAGCCTTCACGAACTACGAATTCTTTAACTTCAAAACATTCTTCCATTGTAGCCAATCTGCCCCAAGTATCTGCGTTATTAGTTCTCCAGTTAAGCGGGCAAAGTGAAAGAACTTCAACAAAAGAAAATCCGCCTTTTTCAACGTTAGTTAAAGCTCTTTTCAGAACTTTTTTAAGATTTCTGATGTTTCCGACTGAAGCTCTTGCTACATAGGATTTTTCGGGGTTAGCAATTGCTGCAACCATCTCAGCGCCTTTAGCAGGACGTCCGGTAACTTCGCAATCACGTCCGTATGGAGTAGTTTCAGTTTTTTGTCCCGGCATAGTCGTAGGTGACATCTGTCCGCCTGTCATACCGTAGTTTGTGTTGTTACAAAGTAAGATAAGCATGTTTTCGCTTCTTACAGTTGCATTGACAAGGTGTTGTGCACCGATAGCAAGTCCGCCGCCATCACCCATATATGCGATACCTACAGTACCGGGATTAGCTCTTGTTACACCATAAATAACAGGAGTGGTTCTGCCGTGGTGAGTTTGAACTGAATCCACGTTCATATAGTTCCAAGAAAGTAATGAACATCCGATATCACAGCCGAAAACTGCCTTTTCTTGTAAATCGAGTTCATCAATAGTTTGAGCCAAGCTCTTTAAAATTATACCGTGTCCGCATCCGGGACAGAATTTACTAGCACCTACTTCAGCATTTTGTGCCTTTGGTAAATTCGGCGGTGTTGTTATTATTTGTGCCATTTTATTAATCTCCTTTGATAAATTATTTATCTTTATTACAATCTTTTACTTTTGAATTTAATACTTGCGTATTAAGCCAAAGCACTAAACTGTTGCAGGTGTTTTAACCATTTCTTCAACTTTAGCAACGATATCATCACCTGTAACGCCAACACCCATTTTGAAAAGTGTTGAGTAAGGAGTTTGCAATCCGTAGATTTTTTCCATAATCATACGTTTAAGTTGGCCGTTAGCTGATTCAGTGAACAGAACTTGTTTTGCTCTGGCAATAGCTTTTCTCATTGGCTCAACAGGAAGAGGTCTGATTGTAATCGGTCTGAACAATCCGGCCTTAATTCCTTTTGCTCTTAATTCATCAATAGCAGTCATTGCTGAACGAGCAACAATACCGTGTGCAATAATCAAGATTTCTGCATCATCAGCTTTGTATTCAAAGTACTCTTCTATTTCCGGAGCAATTCGGTTGAATTCTTCTTCATAAGCATTCAAATGTTCCATCAATTCTTCTTCAAGATTGAATGTGTTTCTCAAGTGAGTAGCTTTTCTGTCAACATCTATTTTACCGGGAGCTCTTAAATAAGCTTCTGTAGGAACCATTTTTATTCCTCTTGATGCTGGATCATAGAGAGTTACAGGTTCTCTCATTTTTCCTTGGTA
>CASDVD010000149.1 GCA_949284155.1 uncultured bacterium
ACGATACTCATATCACCGTGCCCAACGTTAAGAAAGTGAATTTTCATTTGACCTCCAATATTTTTTCTAAACCTGCTCTTAATACAGCTTTTGCATAAGTTTCAGCAAAACGCTGCACCCGTCTGAGGAGAAGCAGTGTGATGGCAAAAAAGATTAGTGCAACAAGTAAATTGCAGCTATTAAACTGTAATATAGTGCATATTGTAAAAAAGATAAAATAAATAGCTGAGAGTGCAAGAAAGCTTCTGCATAATCCGTAGTTATTGTTTAAAATTTCTGCTTTTTTTCCGCATTCATCCTCCTGAATGGCTGTTTTAACTCTTTGAAAGTATAAGTCGGCACTCAAGCTGTCTTTAATTGAAATATTGTATATTTCTTTTGCGTGGGCAATATATTTATCTATTTCTTCATTTGAGATAAAGCTGCTGCCGTCTTTTAAGTAGTACCTGCGTGAGGGTGTATCTTTTTTACTTCTGATAACAGTTTCAATTATCTGCCCTGTTTCATGTATACAGACACTTAGAAAATACGCTGATACTATAAAGAGCAAGACCAGGATAAAAGCGTTATCAATCTGTATTGTCAGACTTGTGTCTTGAAAAGTAGAGCAGATGTACAGATAGGCAATGAGTAATGATACTGCACCTGGTACAAAATATACAACTAAATCGTACAGACTGAATTTTTCAAATATCTTTTCCATCCTCGTCCTTTCTCACCCATTTTTCTTTATTTTAAATTATTATTTCTTGATTTCAGAAATAATTAATGAAAAATTAATATTTGAAATATTTATTTAAAAATTTAATTCTCTGCGTTGTAATAGACAGTGTAAACTTTATCTTCTTGCAAAGTCCCGGATACTCCCGGCCCTAAAAGCAAAAGGTAGCTCATACCAAAAGTAAAAGGTGCAATAGCAGTTGCAAAAATGTATAGAATCAATCCGGTACTTGCACCGATTTCAGTGACTTCACCATCTAAATATATAAGTTGGCCGTTTATATCTTTTGTCCTAAAGCGTGAAGCTGCAATTTCTCCGCCTTCGCCGCCTGCGGAACTCGGAACTGAGGATGTTATGTTTGCTATTACTTTTTGACCTTTAGGTATAATTAATTTAGAGCCTGCATATACATCATCTACTGTCTTGAATTCAATTTTTGCGCCAATTCGAGGTGACGGCCCCGGAATAACTTCTTTGTATCTCTTTCTTGCTGCATCATAATCATCATCTGTAACATATACGTTAATAGTAGATGTATAGCTTGTTATAGGCGTAATCTTTACAGGTATACCCGGATTTAAGACAACTTTTCCGGTATAATGAGGCTTTTTGAAGTGTGTAAGCATATCTGTTGCCGGAACATAGGTCTCTTTTATTTTTATAGGTTTATATGTTAATTTTTTGTGCGAATCATTCTCTGTATCGGAAAAAGGAACATCAACATACCTAATTGGTTTGTAGAAATGTTTCTTTGTTGAAATACGGCCTTTGAGAACTTTTGCTGCCTCATCTTCATAGAAATGGGGATTGTATTCTGTTTTCTTTGCTCCGTGACGTTCTATATAATCTTCTGGCAAGTTGTCATCAAGCAATTCGTATGCTTGCACCGGTACAACAATACAGAAAATTAGCTGAACAATAAGTGTATTTCTGATAAAAGCCTTAATCATAATAGCTTAATCCATTAACCGTTTTATTTATTTTTTTGATTTATTATCGACCGGAACATAAGCTTTTTCAGAATATTTCTTACGAATTAGTTCACGTTGTTTTTTTGTATTCAGCAAAAAGTTTTGATAGTATAAATTATTTTTAAACTCATTATCAACAAGGTAAGCCGGATATTTTGCATAAATATATTCATAAATATAAACAAGGCGCTCAGAACCAATCGGGTGGGTGGAAGATGCTTCAAACCAGCTTGGTTCATCTGTAATTTTGTTCAATGCAATAATTAATGCAACAGGATTGTAGCCAGCATTAACCATTAAGTCCACGGCCTTTTTATCAGCCTTTTCTTCATATTTTTTAGGTTTGAATGCCATCCCCCAGCGTCTGATTAAACCTTCTGAAAAATCCAGGCCATGGGCAATTTCGTGGCTCATAATACCTGCAAGTTCATCATCATTGTCTAAAAACGGCAATAAACCTTTGTAAACATCAATACGACGTGTTGAATAACATACGGCATTCACTGATTTTGTATTGTTATAGTAGAACATCATGCGTTTTTCAATTTGGTTAGCGTTAAGAATTCTAAAGCCGACTTGCATGACTTGCTTTTGATATTTTCCTTCACTATCCAGATTTAGCTGGTCTTCACCGGCGTAAACAACATTAATTCCAAATGTAAGCAGAATTGCGAGCAAAATAAATTTTTTCATACTGTTTGACCTTTTACATGTACTTTTTGTAAATTATATTGAAATCGGTCGTTTTATGTCAATAAATTAACATAAAAGGTTACAAAGCGCATATTCATAATTTTTTATTTTTACTTGCTTATATAATTAAAACAAAATACAATAGTAACAGAGATTTATTTTTTAATATTATGACTGCTGTTTAGGCGACTGTTTACCTAAATAACGAGGAGAAAGTATGAAAAAACTTTTATTATTATTAGCTATATTTGCTTTTTCGCTAAATCTTGCTGATGCGCAATCTGTTAAACCGCAGCAGATTACGAGAAAACAGTCTATTGACTATCGTCTTGTAAATGAAACTGCTGCAAAAACTTTTGTTAACCTTCCGCAAAAAATTGATACGTCAAAATATTCTCCGACCTATCAAAATTACAGATTAATGCTTCCTGAAAAGACTCAGTCTTCGAGATTTTATTATGTAAAACAAGGACAAGCTGAGCTTCTTTATGACAAAAATACAAATATGTTGAGGTATATAACATTCAGAAAACCTTTTATGCCAAGGACTTGGGTTGTGTATAACTTTCCGTCCGGAAATTTAAGACAGGTCGATATTTGGCTGTATCTGGATGAAATATACAGTTTTAACTCAGACGGTGTTTATATGGACTATGATGCATACAGAAACGGAATTCATAATGCAATAAAAGCCAATTGGACTAAAAAAATTAACGGTAAAAAAGTCAAAAAGGCTAAACCTGCTCCGGAGCTGTTAATCACAATTGATTATAAAGGCAATATTCAGCAGTGCAAGGCCTTAAAACAATCCGTCTCTGATGAATATAACAATACTTTGTACGAAGCTGTCTGGAAATCCTCTCCGTTCAGTGTTCCATATCCTTTTACAACTATTACTACTGATGTACAGATTGAATTTGATGAGTAGAAAGCATTTTAAGCAAGCTATTGCTCAAATCCGTATGTTAAATTAAATAAAAAAAGCCCGCTTCCTGAATGCAGGTTGCGGGTTTACTGTTTTAACTATTAACTGTATTTTTTACACTTATATTTTATTGCAGTTATCTTTAATAAACTTTGCTTATTTATTAATTTACAGTATCTTCTGATTTTCGTCAATCTTTTATTAAAAATGTAGTATTTATGATTTTATGATAAAATTTCTTATTTATTAAAAAAAAATTGCTGTATTTAGTACCAATTTTAAGACATATCAGTTAATAATTTCTATTTTTTGGGTAAAAATGAAAAAATCAGCAGATGGATGATTGTTTTTTTTACACTTTATTTAAAAAAAGTGTTACATTTCTTAACAATTAAAGCTTCAACGCCATAAGTAAACCTGCCGGCAAGTCAAGAATTTCGGACTGATACCCTGTATTAACACTTATTTCTTCAACAAACGGTTTCACTTTTTCTTTATGTGAAAGTACATTATC
Organism: uncultured bacterium; assembly: GCA_949284155.1. GTDB lineage: Bacteria > Cyanobacteriota > Vampirovibrionia > Gastranaerophilales > Gastranaerophilaceae > Spyradomonas. The sequence continues at coordinate 3,825 of CASDVD010000149.1, forward strand.
TGCAAGAATTATTGAGCCCCTTTTTAATTTTTTATCTAACATACGAAAATACTCAATATACTGTGATTTATTCGCATCAATAAATACTATATCAGGTTCTTTATCGTATGATTTCAAAATCTCTAATGCAGCCCCTTGCAAAGGAGTAATAAAATTTGCGAGTCCTGTTGCCTGAAAATAGGATTTTGCAATAGATTGTCTTTCCTCATAAAATTCAATTGTTGTAAGGTGACCTGATTTGTTGTATTCAAGTGCATCTGCAATCCATAATGCGGAATACCCGTTAGATGTGCCTATTTCTAAGACCTCTTCAGGTTGATGTATCTTGATTAGCATACTTATGAATTCAGCAGTTTGATGCGATATATTCCAGAACTGCATTTGAGTCTTTTCCAGTTCTTTAAGTAAATTTTTAGTTACTTCTCTCATTTTGCTATCGGCTTTGTTAAAATTTTTACATTGTTAATAAGTATATCTGTCGGTACTGTTTGAACTATTTCGAATGTTTTTAAGTTTAAAACGAAATATTTTTTGTCGGCTGCATTTGTTATAATAGCGAGATTAGTTTCCGGCACTAATGCAATATTATTTGAAAAACCTTTTGTAGGTAATTTCACTGTTTTTATAATATTATAATTTTTTATGTCAAAAACATGCACTTCATTATTTGCAGTCAGAACATATATATTATTATTAAATAGGAGCATATCGACCGGTTTCTTTTCTATCGGTTGAATATAAATATAATCCTGGATTTTATTATCAATTACTTGGAGTTCATTCTTCGTACGAGAGACGGCATATATAATATTCCCGATTGGGAGAAGTTTAGAGACATTTTCAGACTTCACAACAAATTTGTTGTCATATTTTTCGCCGTTAAGGCTGAGCGTGTAAATATCACCTGTTGTTTTGTCCATATAAGCTAAATATTGGCCGTTTTCATCGAGAGCTATATTTTTAGGGTATCCTTTGATTTTTATTTTTTCGAGTACTGTCATTGATTTTAAATCAATTAAGAATATTAACTGATCGTTTGAAACAGCAACATAGGCCTTTGTATTATCCAGAGCGGTTATAACCTCCGAGGGCAGGTATGCTAAGTCAATTTTTTTTGCCAGAACCGAAAGTTTCAAATCAGCGACATCAATAAATGTTTTTCCGCATCCACCTATCAACAGGTATCTTCCGTTTACTACCGGCTGAATAAATTTAGGGAAGCTGTCAGAATTTATAGTGTATTTTGTTCCTGTTGAATTTGCCGGTATAACATTTATCAGATTTGAATTTAGCGTTGTTGCAAGGAGACTTTTATTTTTTAGTTCAGGGAGTTGTACTAATTTTTGCGGGGCTTTTACCGGAGCATTTTTTGGTTTTTCATTAATAAAATTGTTAACGGCAGAGCTTGCTAAGGGTATTTTCAGGTCACCGAGAATTATTTTTAAATCATCAGGTAGTATCATACCCGGAGGAACCAGCATATCCTGGGGTAAAACACCTGTTTTTACAACAAAAGGTATATTATCAGGGTTCATTACCGTTGGTTTTCCTTTTTCATTTTTAATTACTTTTAATAACGCAAAATTTGTGTCAAAAAGTATTAAATCTGGCTTTTGAGAAAGCTGTTTATGAGCAGGAATAGTGGATTTTACTACACCTTTTGCATCTTTTATTGTGTCTGCGGGGAGAACTGGAATATATAGTGTACCATCCGGAAACGAAATTAAACCGTCAAATCTTATGGCTGCTTTAGGAACTTGCTGATTTACATATTTAACAACACTATCAGGAAGCTTTGTGGCAAAGGCACAAGAACTGACACTAAAATAAATTAATAGCAGCGTCATAAATTTTTTTAACGTTAATTTCATTTCTTTCAACTCCCCAACTTATTTTGTATATACTAGCATATTTGAGAGAAATTAGCTATGCATAGCATTTTTGAGTCTGTCTATTAGCTTTTCGCCTGCTTTTTTATTTGTAGTGAGTTCATATAATCTTGCATAAAGACGTTTTTCCTCATCACCTGCCGGCTTCGGGGTTTTTATCTTTATCATTACAAGATGATCTCCTTTTTTATCTTTGTTTCCCAGGAAAGGAACTCCTGCACCCTTTATTGTTAATATTTTTCCATACTCTATGCCTGACGGAATAACAAGCTCTTTTTCCCCATGCACTGTCTCAATTGGAATTGTATCGCCGAGTACGGCTTGAGGCACTGTTATATATTGTTCAGTGTAGATATTGAAACCGTCACGTCTAAATAGTTTATGAGGTTTGACAAAGACAACGACAAATAAATCTCCGTTAGGGCCGCCGTTAACTCCGGCATCTCCTTCAGAGGCAATTCTAATTTTTGCGTGGTTGTCAATTCCTGCAGGAATTTTTACTTTTATAGTCTTTTCTGCTTCAATTTGACCTGCGCCTTTGCATTTTTTGCAAGGTGAAGAGATAACCTTTCCTGTGCCGTTGCATTTCGGGCAGGGCGTAACCTGGGTAAAACTTCCTAATACAGTTTGTGTAACCCTTGAGACACGTCCTTGACCGTTGCACGTAGGACAGGTTACAGGCTGTGTACCGGGCTGTGCACCTGTACCGCTGCATTCCGGACATTTTTCCAGATGGTCAATTTTTATTTCTTTTTCTACGCCGAATACAGCTTCTTCAAAGTCAAGTTCAATATCCAGTCTTAAATCGTCCCCTCTGCGTGGTGCATTAGGATCAGAAGTGCGAGAGGAATAACCGCTGAAACCGGAAAAAAATGTTTCAAATATATCGTTTAGATTTCCAAAACCGTAATCAAACGGGCCGGTGCTGTCATATCCTGCATTCTTTAATCCGTCTTCGCCATATCTGTCATATAATGAGCGTTTCTGCTCATCCATTAGTGTTTCATATGCCTTGCCCAGTTCTTTAAATCTTTCTTCGGCATCCGGAGCTTTATTAACATCCGGATGAAGTTCTCTTGCTTTTTTTCTAAATGCTCTTTTTATCTCTTCCTGCGTAGCGCTTTGTTCTACGCCTAAAATTTCATAATAATTTTTTGTCATCTTTCTTTACTCTGCTACGGCAACGTTAACCAACGATGGTCTTAATACTCTGTCTCCCAGTTTGTATCCTTTTTGTAATTCTGCAATTATTGTATGTTCCGGATATTCTGCTGTCGGAGTTTGCATAACAGCTTCATGGTAATTCGGATCAAATGTTGTATCTTTCGTATCGATTACTTCAAGACCGATTTTATGGAGCACATCATATAACTGCTTTATTCCGATATTATAATTTTCTTTGACCTGCCGGGCATCATCTGATTTTTCTGCGGCAGCTACGGCTCTGTCAATATTATCAAGTGCTTCAATCATTTTCTTTAATGTGTCCTCAGCACCATACTTTAGCAGTGATTCACGTTCTTGCATCTGTCTTTTACGGTAGTTATCAAAATCCGCTGCAAGTCGTAAATACTGATTATTTATCTTATCAAGTTCCGATTTTAAAGAAGATATTTCTGATTCAACCTCATCACTTTCTGCTTCTGAAGTTGATTCATTATCAGGCTTTTCAGAGATTGTTTCCTGCGCAAAAGGATTATTTTCAGATTTAATTTCTTCTGTATTATCAATGTTTTCGTTATCAGATGTTTCCATGATGATACCCTTTTTAATAGACTAACAAGAGTGTTTTTTTAACACATTTTACATTATAAGTTATCAATGAAGCGAAACAAGTTTTTTTAATTATTTCTTAACTTTTGAGTTTCAAGTCTTCTAAATTAAAAGACGCAATTTAAATTATAAAGTTTATATCAAAAAATCTGTAGTGGAAAAAAATGCCGTATTTTCAATATTTTCAGGTTTGTTAATTTTTGTAATGATTTTTCTTTATATTGAATTTTGAGCTTTTAAATTGGTTTTATATATATGTCAGACATAATGAGTATATATTGGCAGACAAAGTATTGAAGAAGGAGTAAATTATGAACGTATCAGCAATTGGCGGCGGCTACGGCTCTCAAGTTGAAACTGCAGGTTCTTTAGCCTACAAACCGCGTCCTGAACTTGCAGGAATTTTAGCATTTGGCGGAGGAACCGAAACAGCAGGTTCACTGGCTTCTGGATCAACAGGCGGAGGTCTTAATATAATAGCATAAGTACCACATGTAGTTTTTGGAGTAAAAGATGAACGACGTACGCATTGTTAATTACACTCTGATTGCTGCTTTACTGTTACTTATAGCCAGTTACGCAATGGCAATGTACAATATTACAAAAGTAGACACTTATGAGGCTAATTTGTATTCCGTAACAGCGCTCAGATGATTAAACTTAAAAAGCACCCTATCGGGTGCTTTTTTTTATTGCTCTTTTGCTGCCTGATAGCAGTCTTTACAATACACATCTTTACCGGCGGCCGGTTTGAAGGGAACCTGCGTATGACAGCCGCATTTTGAACATATAACATCGTATAATTTTTTTCGATTTCGTTGGCGTCTTTGTTTTCTGCATTCCGGACAGCGTTTTGGTTTGTTGACCAGTCCTTTTTCTGCGTAGAATTCTTGCTCACCTGCAGTAAACACAAATTCTGCTCCGCAGTCTTCGCAGATGAGTTTTTCGTCTTGATACATTTTGGAGTCTCCTTAATTCAATAAAACCATAAACACTAAGGTTTAATTCGATGCAGAATAACTTAGTACTTATTTGATTTATTCTATAACTTTTTTTAGTTAATGGCAAGGAAATTTTTATTCTTCAAAATGTTTAATTCTTCCTATATCAAAGATGTTCCCGAGAATATAATATATACTGTACAAGCCCAGACCTGCTGCAAAAACCTTGCTGAATTTATTTTTGACAAGCGCACCGGTTGCGAGCAAGGCCGGAACGATATCAGAAGATAATTGATTAAAAGCCCCTTTAACGTAACCAAGGACTGCATTTACACGATCCGGCAGAGCAAAATTTACCCGCTCTGCAAATATTCTGTCTTTTAATTTTGATGTAACAGTGCTGAGCGTTTCTTGTCTGCGGGAAGCAATATATGCATCTGGCAGTCTTTCTCCTATTGCGTGCTTTATTTCATGCTGCGACATCATATGACCGGCTTTGTGCACATCATAAAGCACTATGCCGGCGCCGGCTATACCAATTGCTTTTGTAAGTAAATTTGCTCTGTTCATTATTTACTTTCCGTTTTCTTTTCTTTTGAATGTTCGGGATTGTTATCAGGAACTTTTATTGTTTTTCCTGCGGATTTAAGTGCCGCTTCTGCCGCATCCAGCGCATCCAGACCATATGCACCGTTAGTCTGCTGAATTGCAGCCAGCAGTTGCTGTGTCAAAATATCACCGGAAGCCCAGCCGTTGGATATAATACCCATACCTATCATTCTTACGGGTGAATATTTACTTTGTAGTGTTAGATTCAACAGGCTGGTCAATGCTGCATCATTTTTTCTTGAGTCATCTTCCCTGAACCTTTTCATAAGCTCTTTAGCGCCCATTAATTTTACGTCAGGATTTGGATTTCTTAAATAGTTTTCTAGTGTTTTAATATATTCGTCTGTCAATTGGACAATTTCTTTTTTAGGCTTTTCTTTTTCTTCAGTTTTATTAGTTGAACCCTGAAGACTGTTGGCAGCAATAGGTTGTGCTCCCGCAGCTGTACCCATATTGTTAATATAATAATTCTGCGGGTAAGCCTGACCGGGCTGTCCGGAATTATTAGGCATAGTATTATAAGTATTATTAAAATTAGCACCGTTTGGGTTTACCGAGGGATTGTAAATTATAATATTTACTCCGTTTGTATTCGGAATAGCCGTAGTTTGACCGTTTACCTGTTGTGCAGGATTCATTGACGGTATTGTCGTATTATAGCCTACATTATAATTTTGCATACTTTCACCTACTTTGTAACTATATAAACGCTTTTGCTCAAAAAAAAATGCCACAAAGATATAAAATGTAACAAAAAGTTAACAATATATTCGAAATTTCTAAAGTTTTTTTATACAAATGCCGACATATGTATCATAGGGAAAATATAAGGAGCATTGTAATGACAGGACCAGTAAATTTTAATCCGTTTATGAATCGTCTGTTGGGCCCTGAAAACCTCTATGAGTTGGAAGGCGTAGAAGGCGATAAAGGTAATACTCCTGTTCAGGATATGCAAGACAAACAGCCGGCAGCTTTGCAAATGAATGTTGGTGAGGATCAGGAACCGGAACTTGATTTGAGTGCAATGGATCCGGAAAAATTCAGAAAAGATTTACAATAGTCAAGGAGTAAAGAAATGGTAGACGGAATTAATTTTAATCCATTTGCGCAAGGTGCTTTTACTGATGAAGAAATAAGCAAACTTGATTTGGACAAAGACGGAAAAATATCCCAACAGGAATATAATAAAGGAATTAGTTGGCTTTCCGGCAGTAAAGATGAAGATACAGATGCAATCCTTGATGAAACGACAAATATGTCTGAAGAAGCTGCCGAAATTTATCAGCAGTCTCAAAAAGATGGCGTAAAATCCAACGCTCAGAACAGTTCAGAGTTATCCCAATACATGGAAACTATAACTGATTCAATTCTTGAAAATTATATGAAAAATCATCCTGATTTGTCTGCCTCGGATAAGTCTACGATGATTGCTTTTATTCAAAGCAATTCTAAAAGCTTTTTACAAAAGCTTTTAGAAAAGAATTCTGATGGGCCTTATAATATGGCCTCTGTTACTGCTGATTTAACAGAGTCTGTAAATGACGCAATTTCTCAGCGGGAGCAAAAATTTTCAAATGTAAACAGTCAGATTGACAACTACAAGAATCAAGTAAATAATTTTTCCTCCATGGCCAGCTCTGCTATTGCTTCAGGAAATGATTACACAACCGGTGCAGAATTCAATAAAATGAAAAGTGATGCCATAAAATATTTGATGGGTGAACTTTTAAACGGCAATACCGGTTCTGATTTTGCAAAATCTGTTATCGGCGACGGATTAAACAACCAGTACTATTCACAGGCAGTCCAGGCGATTTTATCTATTCAAAATGCAACTGACCCTGAAAAAATATCAGAAGCAATACAAACCGCCTCAAATGCCTTAAATAATTGCCTTGAACAAGCAGGTAAAGATAAACTTCTGGAAGGTTTTACCGATACACAGCAAGAAATGGCGGAAAAAGAACTTTCCGGTGCTTTAACACAGCTTGGCGATTCTTATATTGAAGCTTTAATAGCTCAAAATCCATCTATGTCTCAGGAAGATATTGATGATTTAACAGCATTGGTTAAAAGTTGTTCAGGAACCTATCTTGCGGAGCTGGCAGAAAAGAATCCTGATTTAACTCAGGTAAATACCTCTACTCTCGTAAATAATTTCGGAACGTATATTGACGGAAAAATAGCAAAGCTGCTTCAAACCAGAGCCAGTATAACGACAAAATCCGGTCAGACTACTTCTGCTTATGATAATTTTATATCAACTGCAGACAGGGCAAATGCCGACAAATACATAAGCGCAGATGAAAAATCTCAACTGGTAAAATCAGGCGCTCAATTTGTACTTAATCAAATGTTAAACGGTTCATCAGAAATTGCATTATTAAAAGCAATTAATTCTAATTATGCATCTGGTTCGGATTATAAAAAGGTTTTGAATTTGATAAATCAAATGAAAAATGAAGTAGATCCGGATAAGCTTGAAGAACTGCTTCAACAGGCGACTACAGCAATAGAAGAAATGCTTGACAGTTGTTCTTCCGAGCAGTTAATGAAAGGTGTAAACGGTGTAAAACCGTTTGAGCTTTCAGAACAAGATGCGGCTGAAGTAATGATAAACAGCACTATTGCAAGCGACTATCAGGCCGGAGCCAGCAGAAACAGCAATCACTATACAAAACAAACAGAAGAAGCCCTTCAAGAAGTTCAAGAAAAAGCAAAACAGGACTTGCAGGCAATTGCCGAAAGTTTAAAGGTGCAGCTTAAATCAGAGCTGGGTACAGCCTACGATGATGCGACAATGGAAAAATATATACAAGATGCTATAAATGATACACTGTCGCAATTTACACAAAATGTTACACGCCGGGATGGCGGAAAAGGCGGAGTTTATAATGCCAACAGCGATGAGATGTCATTTGTATTTATCGTACGCAAACGGGGTAAAGGCAGATACGCATATAATGTCCAAGCTTTGGCAAATGCATTCTTTAGCAATTTTAATGAAGTAAATAAAGAAAAGAATGCTTCAAAACTGGATCCAAGCCTTGCAACTTACGATAAACAAAATGTAATTGCTGAAACACTAGGCAACGACTATGACAGAAACAAAACAGAAACAATGGAAGGCAGAAATGACGACAAAGAAGTCTATGCCAGATTAATTGAGCAGGCAAAAGTTCAACTTAGAACGGTTGCTGCATCTGTCAAATCTTCAATGCTTGCTGAGGGTGTACCTTTATCCTCATCTGAAATAGATGAAATACT
>CASDVD010000150.1 GCA_949284155.1 uncultured bacterium
GATATTTTACAAGAGGCGTTGGAACCTTTGTTTATCGGGGAAAAGCGTGCCAATGACGTAATAACTTCTGATTTGGTCAAAGAACTGAAAAAGAATTTGTGACAGGCAGCTTTTTGTCCGGACTTTTCAACAAATTGAAATTTATTTATGATTTAAGAGGAAATTTTTTCTGTAGTATATTTTCTCCTTTTATATTTTTGTGAGCTCTGCCGCAATAATTTCTGCATAGTCGGAATTGGCGGAGAGGGCGATATTATAGGCTTTTTGCATGAGGGATTTGGCTTTTGCGCTGTTTCCGAGTTTTGACATTACATATGCGGCTTTTTCGTAATTTTTTGCCATTTTAACAGGTGATTCGGCCATTTCGTAGTATCTGGAGGACTCTTTGTAATCATTGAGTGCATTTACGTTTTCTTCCAGCATTTTCATTGTGTCACCTGATTTTGAATAAATTGCACCCAGGGTTTTGTTATTTTTTGTTTCTGCTGCAATGCCTTTCGCAATATGAAAATATTCTATTGCATTGTTTTTGTCGTATCTTTCGGCATACATTTGAGCGATATTGCCGAGGGCTTTTGTTTGGGCGTTGAGGTTTTCAGCCTGGCCGGCAAAGGATATTGCCGCATAATAATGATTCATTGCGGGTTCAAAATAGACAATATCGTTATATATTTCAGCCATTGAATAGTATGCTTTAGCCTTGAGGTTGTTGTCAGATGCAGTTTCAAGCGATTGATGATAATATTGCAAAGCTTGTTCCAGATTGTCATTTTTGTCATGTATCTGTCCTATTTCAAAACAGACCATGCTCTGTGCTTGTTTATCATTAGTATTTTGAGCGATATTAAGGGCAAAGCCGAAAGCTGCAAGAGCTTTTTGAGATTCATTAGCCGTTGCCAGTCTTTTTCCTTGTATGAAAGCTTTTTTGATTTCAGGGTTTTCAGGTATATATATAGTTTTTGATTTTGAAGGTTCTGTTGTTGTTTGAGCCGGCAGTTGTTCAGCAGCGGCCGGAGCATTCTCCTGCGTATTTTTTTCTGCATTTTTTTCTGCTATTGCCAGTGCTTTTGAATTGTCTTTTCCGGGCAGTTTGACAAGAAAGTCGGGATTGATTACGTTTTCATCGAATTTATAGTCAACCTGCTGTAAAAATAATGCATCAATCCAGTTTTCAACTACTTTGGAGTTTTTATTCAGGGTTTTTGAAATAAAATCATCAAGTATGGACGACGCATTTTTAAGATTTGTCTGTATAAGTTTTTTATTCGGCTCATCTTTTAATGATTGGGTTTGAGCCATTGCAAGATACTGGTCAACTTCTTCAACTATGTAGTCAGGAGTGCCGATTGCCTGGGCGGTATTTTTAAAATCATTAATAATCTGTGCGATGTTTACACGGCTTTTTGAATAATCAATACTTGCTTTTTTGCCGTTTGGATATTGAGGAGTTTGGTAGTTATTCTTGTCCCGTTTTTGATATTCTTCAAGTCCTCTGTTGCCTCTTTGCAAATCAGAGGTTTGTGAAGTTTCCTCCCCGTTAGCCGCTGCCGGCTTTTTTTGAGGAGGTACGTATGGTTTTATATTTACGGGATAAATCGTATTATACAAATTTCAACATCCTTCACACAAAGTCTCTTCGCCCTAATTATGTTTTCGACATAATATAAATGAATTTTCAGTTTTTTTGCAATAAATCATCCGTTTGTATTACATCGAAAATAAGCATGAGACCTTCTAAAGAATTTTTAATGAAAATTGAGGAAAAGTCATGCAATTTGATAAAGAAAATTCATAATAATGTATGATTTTATCAAACGAAAGTATGTGTAAAATAAACCTATACTCCTTAGAAGACGACGATACGCATATCCCTAATCTAACAGCTATGAACCCCTAAGTCCATAGCTTTTTTTTAATATCGGAAAATTGCACCTGCCATGAAAGTGTGATAGAATTTTTTTAGAATGTAATGGAGATAAATTATGGCAAGAATTATAAGACCTACCTGGGCTATCAGATGTGTTCAATCCGGATGTAAAGCACTTTTTGAAGTTGCAGTTCTTGAAGACGGAAAACAGCAAGAAGTTGTTTGTCCGAATTGCGGCGAACACTATCTTTATCCTGTATTGAAAGATTCTGATGAAAATCAGGACTAGAATGTGCTTCAATAATACTGATAAACAGTACAACCAGTTCAGTGCTTATTTAAAAAATAAATTTAATGCAAAAGTCTATAAGATTACTATAGATGCCGGTTTTAGTTGCCCGAACAGAGACGGAACAATATCCGGCGGAGGCTGTATTTTTTGTGACTCAGGCGGCAGTTTTTCTCAGGCCCATTCACGTTTTTTGTCTGTTGAAGAACAGATAAAAGCCGGTGTTGAATCGCTCAGTCAAAAATTTAAAGCAAAAAAATTCATGGCCTATTTTCAGGCTTATTCAAATACTTACAAACCCGTTGAAGATTTGAGACGTATTTACGGTGCTTCTTTGTCTCATCCGGATGTTATCGGAATTTCAATCGGTACAAGGCCTGACTGTGTGGATGATGAAAAGCTGGATTTGATAAAGGAATATACCCGGAGTTATGAAACCTGGATTGAATACGGATTGCAGACGATTCATGACAGAACGCTGAAATTCATCAATCGTGGGCATGACTATGAAACTTTTTTAAAAGCTTATGACAAAACAAAAAGCAGAAATATAAACGTCTGTGCACATGTAATTTTAGGCCTGCCCGGCGAAAGCCGTGAGGATATGCTGCAAACCGCAAAGGCACTGGCTGATTTAAGGATAGACGGAGTAAAAATACATTGTCTATGTGCGATGAGGAATACAAAACTTGCGCAGATGTATGAAAATGGCGAAGTCAGACTTCTTGAAGAAGATGAATATGTGGATTTGGTCTGTGATTTTCTGGAGCTTTTGCCGGAAAAAACCACTATTCACAGACTGGCCGGTAACGGGCTCCAGTCTTTAAAAGTAGCTCCGCTCTGGCTGAACAAAAAATTTGATGTTTTAAATAAAATAGACAATGAGTTTATAAACCGTGGAACACGGCAGGGCATAAAATTTTTGGAAAAGTAATATTATTTTCCAAAAATAGTCAACACAGCAAGGATAACATTTGCAATAGAAGAGAGAAAGTCCATCTATTTCGTTCCCAAGTCAGAAATGCTAATCTTTCCGAATTTTGCCGATAAGTCATCTATGTGATGGATTAAATAATGAATAGGTTCTAAATCCCGTTCATTTAAATCAACGATTGCGCCCCATTCAATCCTGCCATGGTGTGCTGCAATCATTTTTGCAACTGTTTTGAATCCGTTGGTCATGCACATTGAAAATCCCCATTGCGAGTGGGTAATCCATTCTTTTTGAAAATTTTCGTCATACTCAATCAGCCCTGTTTCAGTATCAATTTTATATTCAAAAATTTTTCCGAAATCATGTAAAATACAAGCCGCATAGACGTCATCTTTGTTGATAGTTTTATGCACCTGTTCAATAACAGTCTTTGCAATATCAAGGCATTCAAGTGTGTGCTGAACCAATCCGCCGAGATAATTATGATGCATAAGTCTTGCCGCAGGAGAGATTTTGAATTTTTCTTCATACTCAAATAAAAGTCCGGTAACAAATGTTTTCAGCTTTTCGTCGGAAATTTCATTTGAATAATCTAAAATTTTGTTAAATTTTTCATCTATTTCTTCTTTATCAAGCCCTAATTTTGCCTCTTCAACGAGTTCAAGATTTGCGATTAAGCAATTGTTGTACTTTTCATTATAAGAACCTGACAAAATTCTTACTTTATTTCCGGCACGAAATATTTTGTTATCAATACGGTTTAGAGCTTCTTCCCATAAAATGCAGTTTAAAACTGTATCTTCACATTTTAGTTGCAGCTTCCCCATTTTTGTGCCGGCTTTTGTGTCGCCTATTGAGAAAATAACAACTTCATACAGTTTTGACAAATTTAACATAATAATCCTTTCCGGCGAATATTAATTACATTGTTAAATATATTAACATTAAAAAAAGAAATGTTAAATATCTGCTATTCTCCTTGCAAGAGAGTATATTGTTGGTATAAAATTAAAATCACAAAAGGAGAATAAAGGTTTTCGGCAGAATGAAAAAAATAAAAAAAGCAATGGTTATGGCCGCAGGTGTGGGCTCAAGACTCGGTGTTTTGACAAAAAATACTCCAAAGCCTCTGGTTCCTGTTATCAATAAACCGGTTATGGATATTTTGCTTGAGAAACTTAAATATTACGGCATTGAAAGCGTTATTGCCAACACACATTATCTTGGCGAACAAATTCAAAAAAGATATATAGAAAATTCTCCTGTTGATATAGATTTTCATTTTATTTATGAGGATGAACTTTCCGGTACTGCCGGCGGTTTAAGGAAATGCAAAGATTTTTTTGAAGATGAAGAAGATTTTTTGGTCGTGAGTGCTGACGGATTGCACGATGCGGATTTGAGCAGAATCATTTCGTCTCATATTGAAAGCGGCTGTATAGCTACTATGGCGGTAATCGGCGTGCAGCATGAAGAGGTCTCGCATTACGGCGTTGTTGTCCCGTCAAATGATTATACCGTATCTGAATTTCAGGAAAAACCTCCGTTGGAAGAAGCAAAAAGCAACTGCATAAATACCGGCATTTATGTATTTAACAGAAAGATATTCGATTATATCCCCGAAGGAGTTAAATATGACTTTGCCAAAAATGTTTTTCCTGCTCTGCTTGAAGCAGGTGAGAAAATAAATACATATAAAATTTACAGCTACTGGTCAGATATCGGAACAGTTGAGCAGTATATTCAATCAAATTTTGATGCGCTTGCAAAAAAGGTCATGATTTTTAATACACAGGTAAAACGTAATCTTGATGCAAGATACATTTTAGGGAAAGATGTAAAATTCGACAGCAGCGTGAAGTTTTTTGAAAATTGTGTTATCGGTGACAATTGTGAAATTGGTTCCGGTGCTCAGTTAAAAAATGTAATTTTATGGGATAACGTCAAAATTGCACCCGGTGTGAATCTTGAAAATGTTGTAGCTGCAAGCGGTGCTGTTATAAATTCTTCATTGAAGAATGAAATTATTGAATCTGAAAGAATCCTTGAGACTGCTAGTATCTAAAATACCGGAGAGAAAATAATGATTATTGTAATGGAACCAAAGGCTACTGCCGAACAAATTAATATTGTAAAGAACAGCCTTGAAAAAAAGGGTTTTAAAATAATACTAAATGAAGGTGATGTAATGACAGTTATCGCTGCAATAGGCGATAAAAGACTCGTCGATCCGGCGTCCATTGCATCATTTGACGGAGTCAGAGAAGTTAAGCTTATTCAAGAACCTTATAAATTGGCTTCACGTGAAGGAAAAGAGGAAGATACCGTCATTGAATTTCCTAACGGCGTAAAAATAGGCGGGCTTGAACGTCCTGTCATGATGGTTGGCCCGTGTTCAGTGGAAAAGGATTTTGAGGGTTTGTTGAGGGTTGCTGAAGCTGCAAAGGAAATGGGCTGTCAGTTTTTAAGAGGCGGTGCCTTCAAACCAAGAACATCGCCGTACGATTTTCAGGGGCTGGAAGGAAAGGCGCTTGAATATCTGGCAAAAGCGAGAGAAATGACCGGTCTTTTAATTGTTACCGAGGTCATGGATACAGCGGATGTTCCTCTTGTGGAAGATTATGCTGATATTGTGCAAATCGGTGCACGAAATATGCAGAATTTTAAACTTTTAAAAGCTGTCGGTAAATGCCCGAAGCCTGTTTTGCTTAAACGTGGTGCGGCAGCAACAATCAGAGAATTTTTGCTTGCTGCGGAGCATATTATGTGCAACGGAAATGAAAAGGTCATACTCTGTGAACGTGGAGTTAAAGGTTTTGATTCTACATTTACAAGAAATACACTCGATATAGCGGCTATTCCCATTATAAAAAAATATTCTCATCTTCCTGTTATTGCTGACCCCAGCCATGGAACGGGCAGAAGATATCTTGTGGAACCTATGTCTAAGGCCGCATTGGTCGCAGGTGCAAACGGACTTATGATAGAAGTTCACCATGATCCTGAACATGCTTCTTCTGACGGTGCACAAAGCTTGAGCATTCCTTTATTTAAAGAAACTCAGCGCCGTCTGAACAAACTAATCGGGCGTATTGATTATGATAACAGACAGTTAAAGACACAAATTAAATAGATTATTACTGCATCACAAAAAAAGGAGTAGTGTATTATGATTAATCCTGTTTCAACGGCTGTTAGACCTGTTGCATTTCACAAAAGTGTAAAGCATTTTTTTAACAGAGAATTGATAGAACGTGTAATGGATCCTAAACGTGCGGAAATTCCCTGGCTTCGTCCGTATAATCACGATATTGCCCATTTTAATCTTAAGGATGCCGGCAAATTAAAGTATATCAAGCCTTAAATATAGTCCGGACAGTTGATTTGTCAGGGAATGTATTCCAATTACTACAATTATAGTGTATAATATAATTGTAACATCCTATGGAAAGAATAGTCATACAGCGTCTTGATAATTCACAGAAAAGCTGCGTGGGTATTTTTGAATAAAGGTGAGATTATGTCTTTTGACATCAATGGCCCTACTCCTGCAAAAGGTATCCAAGAAACTCAGTACATGCGCAATAATGGCGGCGGCGGAAATCTGGGTTATTTTCAGCGTGGAAAAAAGAAAAAGAAAGAAGAAAAAGCAGCAGACGTATTCACTCCATCTGTTGATTTGGATGATGAATTTTTAAAAGAATTTGAAGAATCAGAAGAAGCAAAAAACGGCAGCTTTATAAATAAAGTTGCCGATAAGTTCAAAAAATTTTTTAATAATTAGGCCATTAAATCAAGTCTGTTTGCGAGTTGTCCGCCGGCATTGACAGGTGGGCGTTCACGTTTATCAAGAGCTGCAAGTCTAGCCTGCAAATCTTCCGAGCCGAATTGGCCGGTTTTTTGTGCTCCGCCTGTTTCAGCACCTTGCTGGCCACGGCCGACACCGTTAACACCGCTAAGCGGTGATTGTGAAAAAGCCGGATTAAATTTTATTCCATCTAAAAATGACATGCTGATTCCTTATACTAAAACTCTATATTATATAAAAGTAAAAATTCATGAAAAAATTGCTATTAATGAAAAATGTGTTACATTTATTTACAACACTTTAAAATGAATACTTGATAAAAAACATAAAAAGAAAGACCCGTGAAGGTCTTGGTTTTTGGAACATGACGGATAGTAATATGAAGCAGAAAAATTAATTAAACTCTCTTAATGACTAAAAAGTTTTTATGATAAATCGTGTGTGAATTAATAACGGGGCTATCTTTTGCAACTAAGCGACTTAATACCTTCTGCATTCGGTAAAGCAGTAGTATAAATATTAAAATCGTGAGTTGGCTTTAAATACTGATTGATATACGTCTTGTTTTTTATTTTTTCAATGCAACTTCCGCAGCTGAATTCTTCCCTAATAATTGCTGCTAAAAAAGCCTGATCATCATTCAGGTTGGCATCCCATATTGTTTTGACGATATCCATATTATTATTTTAAACTTTATTTCAGGTGAATGCTGTATAAATCATAAATTATATATAAAATTGATACAATTGTTAACAATTTTTAATACAAAAATGTAAAAATAAATACAAAACAGAAATATAAAGTTTGTATAAAGATTCTTGGAAAAAAAGGTTTTTTAGAGTAGAATCTCATTATAAAAATTCAACCAGAGTATGATGAGGAAAATTTTATATGTGTGGAATTATAGGATATGTAGGCAGTAGAGCAGTCGTTCAAATTTTGCTGGAAGGTTTGGGCAAACTGGAATACAGAGGCTATGATTCTGCCGGTCTGGCAGTAAATTCAGCAGGCAAAATAAAAGTTTTTAAGGCCGAGGGCAAGCTGCAAAACTTGAAACAGGTAATGGCCAATTATACATTGTCTGATACAACTGCCGGTATCGGACATATAAGATGGGCGACCCATGGGGCTCCTAACAAAATAAATGCACACCCGCATACTTGTAATTGCGGAAAATTGGCGTTGGTTCATAACGGTATAGTAGAGAATTATAAAGAGCTGCGGGAAGAACTCACCGCTGAGGGGTGTGTTTTTAAAACAGAAACGGATACAGAAACTGTTGCACATTTGATTGCGCAAGAATACGGAAGATGTCAGTCATTGCCGAAAGCCGTACGTGCGGCTGCTAAACGTTTGAAAGGTGCATATGCTCTTTGTGTTATGCATCAGGATGAGCCGAACCTTCTTGTCGGTACGAGAAAGAATGCGCCTTTGATAGTTGCGCTCGGTGAAAATGAAAATTATTTAGCCAGTGATTGTCCGGCTATTATTGAATATACCAAAAGAGTAATTTATCTCGACGATGATGAATTTGCCGTATTAACTCCCGACAGCGTATTAATCACTGATGCTGACGGCAAGCAAATATTTAAAAAAGAAGAGATTCTGCCCTGGGAACCTGTGGCAATTAATAAGATGGGTTATAAACATTTTATGCTCAAAGAGATTCATGAGCAGCCGGATGTTATTAGAAATGCACTTTCCGGAAAACTTCATGATATGAATTCTCCCGTTATTTTAGATGAAGTAAAGCTTACGGCCGATGAAATCCGAAATCTTAAAAGGATTGAAATTATTGCCTGCGGAACATCACTGCATGCTGCTATGATTGCAAAATATGCGATTGAGGCTTTTACAAATATTCCTGTTGATGTTGAATGCTCAAGTGAATACATATACAGAAAAACCGTAACTGATGCAAAGACTCTGGTCATTGGTATTTCTCAGTCAGGCGAAACATCTGATACTATTACTGCCATAAGACAGGCAAAGGCAGTCGGTTCGCATGTTTTGATTATAACAAATCGTCCTGATTCAATAATGGCAAGAGAGGCTCACAGCCTTATTCCCGTTAACGCAGGTATTGAAGTCAGTGTTGCGGCGACTAAATCTTTTAATGCGCAGCTGATAGCTCTTTATTTATTTGCTTTATTTATTGCTGAAACTAAAAAATCATTTGATGAAGGTTATATAGCGAAATTGAAGCATGAATTATTGCAGCTGCCTCCAAAAGTTGAAATGATTCTTTCTCATAAAGAAAATATTATGAAATGTGCAAAAACTTTTGCTTCTTTCAGAAACTTTATTTATATTGCACGTGGAATAAATTATGCAACCGCATTGGAAGGGGCATTGAAACTTAAAGAAATAAGTTATATAAATGCAACGGGATATCCTGCCGGTGAGTTGAAACACGGGCCTATAGCAATGTTGGATGAAACTATGCCGGTTCTTGCCGTCCTTATGCCCGGAGTGGTGTATGACAAAGTCCTTTCTAACGCTGAAGAGGCAAAAGCAAGAAATGCAAGATTGATTGCGCTGACTTCGTCAGAGGATGCTGCTTTGGAAAACTTATTTGAATACATTTTGAAGGTTCCGCCTGTAGATGAGTACCTGTCGCCTGTGATAGCTTCAGTTCCGTTGCAGCTGCTTGCTTATTACATAGCTGAATTTTTAGGTAAGGATGTGGATCAGCCCCGAAATTTGGCTAAGTCCGTAACTGTTGAATAATGAAAATTATTACGAGAGAAATTAAAATAAAAAATACCAATAGTCTAAACACTGAATATATCGAATCAGAGATGAAAAAGCTCGGTATTGTACCTTTGCGCTGGGCAATCGTGAATGCGGATGAAAATTGCCTTGTCGTAAGCGCTGCTTACGAAGTTAATTTGTAGCGGTCTTTAAAAACTTAACTATTTTTAGCTTTTAAAATTACGTAAACAGGGTTGTATGTTAGTTTGACTTTTGATTGAATACTAAAATTTTCTTTGTAAAATTTTTCAAAGTGTTTGAGCTTTGTGTATGTCCAGCTGAGTGATTTGAGACCGTTTGTACCGGAGTATTTTATATGTTTTAGTACATCAATTGGCGAATCGAAATATAAATTAACTATATCTTCATCATAGTAAATTATTTCAAAATCTTTTTCACATAATTGTTTTAGCCTTTCCGATTTCAGATAATGCAGGGACAGTCCTGTCGTTTCCTTAATTTCTGCGTAGTTGAGTTCCCCAAATGTTGTAAACGCAAAATAGCCTTCATCGCTAATAAGTTTTCTGAGTTTTGGTAAAAGTTCTTCAATGTCCGGAATCCATTGCATTACCGCATTTGAGACGACCAAATCAAATTTTTCATCTATTTGAACTTTTTCAATATCTCCCGTAATGAAATTTGCATTATGGAGAATTTTTTTTACATACTCTTTTGATTCTTCCATAATATCATTGGCCAGATATTGCTCAAAATCAATATTTTTAATAAGTCTTTTTGTTAATCCCCCTGTTCCTGCACCAAATTCGAATATTTTGTTGAAATTTTTACCGCAGCATTCGGAAATTTTTAAAGAAAGTATTCCTGCCATTTGTGCCTGCACTGATGCGGATTTTTCGTAGGTTTTAAGGTTTTTTTTAAAACGAACTTTTACAAGATTTTTATCTAGCATAATTCTTCAATACTTTTAAAATAATAGAATGGGAAATGTCCTGCTTCTATTATATTTACAACAGGATGCTTTTTCAAAGATATCCAGTAGTTTTTTTGATTTTTTGTCGGAATGATTTTATCTTTGCTGCTTATGTATATTTTGTCAAAGCTGTAGTTCAATGTATTTTGTTCATAAAAATATTTTTTAAGCATTGCGAGTTCATAGAGTGAGTTTTCGATTTCTCTTTCCGGTAGATTTTCATTGAATAATTCCAGATGCCTGTTTTCAATAAAGAGTCTTTCTCTGAATTTCACTGCGGTGCCCATGGTCATATTTTCGAGAGTAAGACAGAAAACTTTTTCAGGTACACCATAATCTCCCAGCGCTGTCAGTGTTCCGTTAACTGCGGTTTTATATGAAAATTGCGGAAGCTGCTTTTGTACCAGTGCGCTGACATAAACGCCGTATGAAAATGCAATCAGTTTTATGTCGTCGTATTTTGAAAAATCAAAATTTATGGATAAATCGCTGTAATCATACAGATACAAAATGTCTGAAGATGCTTTTACGGGAAGAAACGGTTTTTCATCCATGCCCCACCCGCAAAAGACAACTATTAATGATTTTGAATTATTCTTTAACAGATAACTATTCATAGAA
>CASDVD010000151.1 GCA_949284155.1 uncultured bacterium
AAAATGAATATTAAAGAACTGGACATAAAATTATCAGGTATAGATGAAACAGGGGCCGAAAAAGAATACAATATATCCGAATTTGCAGGCAAACAAACAATTTTATATTTCTATCCCAAAGATAACACCTCCGGATGTACACAAGAAGCATGCGATTTCAAAGAAAATAAAAATCGTTGGAGTACTAAAGCTCTTGTCATAGGAGTGAGCCCGGACTCAATAAAAAGCCATAAAAATTTTCAAGCAAAACAAGGTCTGAACTTCATACTGTTATCCGATTCAGAACACAAACTTGCGGAAGCATTTGATGTATGGGGTGAAAAATCAATGTATGGAAGGAAATATATGGGAATTATCCGTTCTACTTTTTTGATAGATAACAACGGTGAAGTTGTAAAAGAATGGAAAAAAGTAAAAATAAAAGGCCACGTTGAAGAAGTATTAAGCGAACTCTGATAAAATAGAAATGAATGATGCATTTTCTGTAAAAGTAAATCTACTTAAAGCCCTGGCTATAACAATTGTCGTATCAGGACACCTTGAATTTTCACTGCTGGGAATGTTCACACCTTATTCATTCCAAATTGCATTATTCTTTTTTATTTCAGGTTATTTATTCAAAGAAAAATATATAGATGAGGTTTCAAACTATATTAAAAGAAGGGTTAAAACTCTTCTGGTTCCTTATTTTGGTTACAATGTATTTTATCTTTTTGTGACTATTTTTATCGCCAGAGTGAGCGGAACATTTTGGGGCAAAACAGTTTCATTAAAGAATTTTTTTATAACGCCCTTTATAAACAGCCACCAGTTTGATTTAATAGGGCCTTTATGGTTTGTAACCCAGCTTTTTATAACGCTTATCGCTTTTTTATTTTTACTAAAAACACTGCGGAGCATAAAAGACAATAACTTATTTCATCTCGCTGTATTCACAATAATAGGAATGTCTGCTGTTCCTATATCAAAATTGATTGTAATGGATTCAATCGGATTAATACTTGTTAGAACGCTCTTTTCAATATTTTTTGTATACATAGGCTTTTATTACAGGCATTTTATTGAAGATAAAATTGACATTTTTACTCCTAAATGGTTTGGCTCAATTATAATTTTTCAATCAATTTTATGGCTGTTTAACAGAGATTTTACTCCGCAGCAAGGCATAGGACTTAGTTATGTATTGGTGTGGGCACGATTTGATAATCAATTAATTGTTCCAATTTTAACTGCATTAACAGGGATTTGGGCAGCACTTTTTGTTATTAAAATAGGATTTAACTATTTAAAAGACATAAAATTCATTAATCTTATCGGACGCAATACCTATCATATCATGGCAAACCACCTGCTAATTATGTTCATAATCACAGCAATAATGATGAAAATAAACGGAATACCATTTGAACAAAGAGCCCAACATGATATTTATTGGATTTATGAGCCACTGCAAACAACATATCTATATTTTATAATTACAATAACTGTAACAACATTTATCGGCGAGGGATTAAAACAAATAAAAAAATTTCTACTGAACTTTTTTGCAATCCATAAAAAATAGATTACTTACAGCTTCAGCCACATGGCGTCATAGGGTTTCAGCCTTACAGTCAGTTTTTTATTCTGAGCTTTGGCTCTAACCATCTTGTCGGTCAATAAATCTTTTAAGTATACATCCTTCGTTTTTTTACCGAAATTATCGTCAGTAAAAATAACTGTCGCACGTGTTTTATTATTTGATAAATTATTAATAACAATAACTCTATCATCATTATAAGCCCTTACATAAGCAAAAACTTCCGGAGACTCTGTTTTAACTTCAGTAAAATCACCTCTGGTCATGACAGGGTTTTGTTTTCTAACCTTAATAAGCTTTTGCACACGGGAAAATACTCTATGATTATAAGAATCTTTGTTTTTCATAGCATCAAGAAAAACTTGCTGCTTAATAGGTCCTCTGTTGATATCTCTACTGTCGAAATAGCTGAGCATTTTTGTTCTGTTTTTAGATTGTGACTTTTGTTTGGCCTCTCTCATTTTTGCACTTGACTTTGCATTAGCAAAATTGTTAGGCATACCGATTTCATCACCATAATATATTATAGGAACCCCGGGCAGTGATAATAATATAGAGAATGCCATTCCTATCCTGTCAGGGTTTTTATCAAGGAAACTCGCCAGCCGTCCGCTTACTCCGTATCCTTTTCTAAAAGCGGCTCCCTTTGGCGCAAGACCGTCATACAAAAGTTCTCTGGTTTTTTCATTCACCATCTCCAATGTCAATTCATCATGGACTCTTAAAAAGATTGCCCACGCAGCGGTATTAGGAATATTGGGAGTATTTTTATATGCTTTCCAGAAATACTGATTGTCCACTGTCACAAGAGAAGCCCAAATCGCAGGCATATATGGAAAATGGTAACAAATTTGCACCTCATCAGTCCGCTCAATATCTTTTATATTTCCTTTTATATTATGTTCAACTTTTTTATCCGAGCCAAAATAAGGCAGAATTTTCTTGGGCTGCTGACAGGCCTCAGCCTGAATAACAGAGCGGGGTGCAATAGTCTGTAAGAAAGCACTGACCAGTTTGATAACATAATGTGTTTCAGGTAAATTTTCGGCATTTGTGCCTTCTTTTTTTATATAGTAAGGTATAGCATCCATTCTAAATATATCAATGCCTATATTTGCCCAAAAGGCTATTGTATCAAGCATATAATAAAGAACTTTAGGATTTTCCCAATTTACATCAAGCTGAAAAGGATAAAAAGTATGGTATAAATAATAATCTTTACCATTTATATTCACTTTGCGGTAATGATTCTCGGTAATTTCAGGAAAAATTAACCGTCTTTTTGTTAAAGTTCCGTCTTTCTCTTTATACTCAACAACATAACCTAATTTTTCATCTTTATACTGGCGATATTCAGGCATGTCTTCCCTAACAACAAAATACCGGAGTTTTTCCAAATCGCCGTTTAATGCTTGTCTGAACCATTCATGTTGATCGGAAAAATGGTTCAATATAAGGTCTGCCTTAATTTTAAACCCTTTATTTTGAGCGGCTGCCATAAATTCTTTAAATTCAGCCATACCGCCTAAATCCGCACGAACATTTTTTGGGTCTCTGACATCAAAACCGGAATCATTCATCGGCGAATCAGCAAAAGGAAGAATATATATGGTTGTTACACCCAGATTTTTTAAATAATCAAGCATCCCTATCAAAGATTTAAACGTTGAAGGTTTTCCTGATTCATCCACACCAAACTGCTCGGGATAGAACATGTAAACGACTTCATCTTTATACCAGTCAGAATCACGTTTAATGTCATCATTATATAGTTCTTTAGGCCGGTTTACCTTTGCATTTTTTATTATATTGAACACATTGCAATATATTGCATCAACATTATCTTTCCCGTAAATATGAGCAATTGCAGACTTCATTTCGTCTTCAAGTTTTTGAGGAACGATTTCTTCACTATGCTGATTTTTTGCTGTAGCGCTGCCGGTATGAGCCAACGCTGAATATCCGGTATAATTAACAAATACTACTACAAGCAAAAATAGGGAAACGATACATCTCAACATAGCCAATAATCTTTCTTTTGTACTTATACAATTATCTTGTTTTGAAAGAAGTAAGTCAAGAAAATTTAATCTAAATTAACCGGTTAGTCTAAGACTTATAATATAATTAATCACCATAGACAGGTTTTATTATATTTTTCCCAAAAATTTTTAAATATCTAGTCTTTCTGCTTAATTTACAATTGAAAATTTGTTTGCGGACACCTTTTAAATCAAGAGTAAACTTCCAAGGGGTGTGAATTTTATAAGAGAAGTACAATTTTGCATAAAACATGCTCGGTATATTAAGCTGCCAAGGTTTACAAATATAATGAACACAAACCGGCAATTTTACCCCGGATATAAACTCTTTGTATTCAACGACATCTTTTAAAGCACCGACATCTTTTGAATTTTTCACAAGCATAAAATTATATTTAATAGGAAGTTTATAATAGTTATCAATAAATGATAAATTAAGGCAGTCTTGATCCATAAAAGCATATGACTCATTTTCTAGCATTTTAAGTGCTTTTTTACAGAACTCCAGCTCTCTTAATTTTTTCAAATCCAAAAGAAGAACACCTGCATTAAAATATTTATTCATCTGCTCACGTGTAAAATTTAACTGTCCGAGAAAATAATCGGAAGGTAAAATTCTTTTCCCGCCCAAATCAAGTTTTATATACTGATTCAAAAGATTATTCACAGAAAAATCAGGGACAGCCCCAATACAATAGCCCTCTAAATCAATATTGTATAATTCGCTCAAATCGCCGCAAACAAGAATATCACTATCAAGATAAATAATTTTATCTGCATTACAATACTTTGTCAGAAATAATCTATAATAAGTAGCTACGGATAAATACCCTGAAAACATATCAAAATCTGATATTTCTATCCAATGAACAAAAGAATTATGCGAATTAATAACAGATTCAATTTTTTCCTTTGTACGGGCATGGAGCTTGCTGTGCAGCAGATAAAAATTAACAGGTGATTTTGTATTTTTTAAGACCGAATAAATAGTAACACATGCATGCTGTGCAAACTTTTCATCAAAACCTAAAGCAACATTTAGCAAATTATATGCCCTTTCACATTCCTATTACAAACATTATACATAACTTAAACATGTTTTACAAATTTTATATAAAATGATATTCTTTAAAAGAAGTATGTTTAATCTCGGGGAGAAAAGAATGAAAAAATTTTTATCAACACTGCTGATATTTTTCCTTGCAGCATCTAACGTACTGGCTGCTGTCAGTACAGATGTAAAGGATGATTACTGGGCAGGAAAAGAAATTGAGTACTGTGTAAATGAAAAAATTATTAATCCGGATCAAAATGGTGCGTTCAATCCGGAAAAGGAAGTAAAAAGAGCTGAATTTACTTCTATGCTGCTTAGAGCACTCGGTCATGCACCTCAACTTACAGACAGAAAAAATCCGTTTGCTGACTTCAGCAGAGAATACTGGGCGGCAAATGATATATTAAAATCCGATGAATTGGGATTAGTATACGGATATCCGGACAATACATTCAAACCTGAATTGCCGATAACAAAAACAGAAGTTGCTTCTGTTATAAGCCATATTACTAAAGATGAATTAAAAGATATAAATGTCTTAAACCAATTTGCTGATGCAGGTACAATCCCGGCATGGGGTAAACAACAATATGCCAAATCAATAGAACTTGGCTTATATGTAAATCACCCTGATGCACACAAACTGCTGCCTGACAAAAATTTGAACCGTGCAGAAGCAGCTGTTCTAATGTATAAATTAAAAAATTCAATTAATGTAGTAAAAGATGAATATGTTCCGCCGAAAGAAGAAGTTCTTAAAACCGAACACTTAAATATTTATCCTAAAGCTTCAAAAAATGAAGTAATTATAACAAATATGAGAAAAATTATTCTCGCCGGCAATGTTGTCAAAGTTAACTTTGCTGAAAAATACAACTCAAACAAATCAGATGTAGGTTCCGCAGTTAATTTCACATTTAAAGACAATGTCACTACTGATGAAGGCACTTTATTGATACCGGCAGGCTCAACACTTTCAGGATATGTACAAACTCTTGAGCCTCAAAAAAAATTCAATAAAAATGCAAAAGTTACATTAACATTCAGAGAGCTTTCAACACCTTCCGGACAAAATGTAACAGTGCAAGGACGGGTACTTGATAATAACGGAATTTTGACTGCCGGTAAACTGGCAACCGCAGGAAAAGTTGCTGGATATACTCTCGGCGGTGCTGCAATAGGAACTGCTGCCAGCGTCGGATTCGCTGCTATACCCAGTCCTCAAGAATACGGCACCGGTGTTGCTATCGGTCTTCCGGTAGGAGCAGGTATCGGACTGGTCACCGGTTTACTGACACCGGGTCTTGCATATAAAGCAAATCCCAATGATACTTTATATGTAGAGCTGACAGAAGATTTAAGTATTAACAATGATTAAAACATTAGAAACAAAAACCGGTGTTTAAACGCCGGTTTTTTATTTCTGATTAAATTCTATTTTGCAATATCTATTAACTGCTTTAAAACTTCAGCAGCATCCGCAACAATACCAACATCAGCAGATTCAAATATCGGTGCATTTTTATCAGTATTAACCGCAATGATTCTATCAGCACCGCTTATACCGACCAAATGCTGCATTGCGCCTGAGATGCCAAAAGCCAAATACAATTTTGGCGCAACAGTGTGACCGGTCTGCCCGACTTGAATATCAGGTTCTGCCCAGCCTAACTCAACTGCAGCACGGGATGCTGCCGGCTGAGCACCGATTAGCTCTGCAAATTTATAGATAAGTTCAAAATTCGCCTTGGTTTTCATTCCCAACCCGCCTGCAACTATCAATTTAGCAGACTCGATATCATTTTTAACCGCCTTTTTTTCAGACGAAATTACTTTTATACTTTCAATAATATTTTGTATGTCAGGATTATAATAATAAATATTTAATACTTTTTCTGAAACTTGTCCTTTTGACTTTAGCGCTCCCGGTCTGATTGTAGCAAATTCCGGCACGGTTTTTGAAACAATAGTTGCCATCAATTGACCGCCATAAGTCGGACGTGTAGCAAGAAGCTTCCCTTGTTCATCAACAGCAATCTCCGTACAGTCCGCTGTTAACCCCAAATTATTTCTTGCAGCAACTCTCGGTGCCAATTCACGTCCTTGCGCCGTTGCGCCCAAAAGAAAAATATTTTGCGGATTATTTCTCAAAAAAGATGTTATTGCAGCCGCACATGCCTGCGGAGCATACGATTTAAATTTATCATCAACTGAGACATACAAATTGTCCAAACCGGAATCTTGAAGTTCATTAATTAAATCTTCTTTATATTCATTGGCTGTTAACAATAAACCGTTTATTTCAACATCGTTAAAATTCTCGCAAGCGTATTTTGAAATTTCTTTAGATACCCGAACTATCTTGTTTTCATCAGTTTCAATAAAAATTAATAACTTGTTCATTGCTTAGCCTTATTTATTTCTGACATAATAAACCCAATATAATCAACATCCGGTGCAGATTCAATAATTCTTGAATCTCTGTTTTTTATCGGACGAAAAGCCTTTCTGACCTGAGTTGGAGAACCTTTTATCCCCACATTGCACTCTTCCGTGCCAATATCACATGCCGTCAATATATCGATTGTTTTGTCCTGGGCACGCATAAAATCCTCTATTTTGGCCTGTTTTTGAAAGATTTGAGTATTTACGGCCGCTAATGCGGGAAACTGAACATCAACTTCCTCCGCAAGTGACGGAAGTTCACGAACCAATGTCATATGCTCTCTGTCTATAGATTTCATTTCTGTAACAAGAGTAACAGACGGAATGCCCAATTTTTCAGCCAAGGCCGTAGGCGTTTGAGCAGTATCCCCGTCCACAGCCTGTTGACCGCAGACAATCAGATTAAAATCAGGGACATATGTTTTGACAAAACAACTCAGACAATATGCAGTAGCCAGTGTATCAGATGCCGCAAATTTCTTATCACATAACAAATATGCTTCATCAGCCCCAAGAGCAAGTCCGTATCTCAATGATTCTTCCGCCTGCTTTGGCCCCATAGAAACCAAAATAATTTGAGCATCATTAAATCTTGTTTTTATATCGGAAGCAAATTGTAAAGCACCCAAATCAAACGGATTAATGACCAAATCCATACCTTCTCTTTGAATAGTATTCATTGGCGTCCATTTTATATCATTAGTATCAGGTACTTGTTTTATACATACGATTATTTTGAATGTCATTTTATATCCAATCCTAAATCGAGTACAGGAGCATTTGCGACTATTGCACTTGTAGATATTATATCCACCCCTGTTGATGCAATCTTATTTACCGTATCAAGTTTAACATTCCCGCTTGCTTCAACAATAGCTCTTCCGGCAATATAATCCACACATTTTTTCATTTCATCTATTGGCATATTATCAAGCATTATTATATCTGCGCAGGAATCCAATGCCTCTTGAACTTCTTGAAAAGTCTCGCATTCCACTTCAATTTTATGGGCATGTGAACCTGAACTTTTTAACAGCCTAACAGCATTAGTTATTGAACCGGCATGCTTAATATGATTATCTTTAACCATAGCGCAATCACAAAGGTTAAACCGGTGCAGCCGGCCGCCTCCGACAGCCACAGCATACTTTTCAAAAAGCCTGAAGCCCGGAGTATTTTTTCTTGTATCGGTTATAAACGCATGATAAGGAGCAATAGCTTCCTGGTATTTAGCGGTTTCTGCAGCAATTCCGGACATTCGCTGTACATAATTTAAAGCTGTCCTTTCTCCGGTCAATACAGCTCTTGCCGAGCCTTTGACAACAGCAAGAGTCATTCCTTTTTCTGTCTTATCGCCTTCTTTGACTTTAAAATCAACCTTTACACTATCAGACAGGATAGAAAACACCTTTTTAAAAACATACAAACCGCAAGCTATACCGTTTGTGCGTGTATTTAATTCAGCAGTGATTATATCATCATCAGAATAAATAAAATCAGTAGTTATATCACCATAACCGATATCTTCTTCCAGTGCATTTTTTATGTGCTTTTCTATTATAAAATCATTTAACAGGAACTGATGCATCGTTTTTTACCTCTTTGGACTCCTTAATTTCAGGTATTATATAATCAGATCTATAGTGAGCACCTATTGATTCTTTACGTCTTAAAGCCATGTTGGTTATAACAGCGGCAACATGAAGCAAATTACGAAGTTCAAACTCTTCTACGGTCGTGCAAAAACGATTTTTTCCAAATTCATCCCAAATTTTATTTATATCAGATAACGCTTGCAGTAACGAATTTTCATCACGAATAATGCCCGCATTCTCCCACATAGTGTTTTTTAATTTGTATATAGCAGACTTAATATCATAGTCATCCGGAATATCAGCATCCTCATCAGAATATCTTTTTACAATGTCCAAAATAGCATCATCTATAACATCCGAACCTTCAAGATTAGTAAAAGATAATGTATTAACGAGTTCAAACCCGGTCACAACACACTCAAGAAGGGAATTGCTGGCCAGCCTGTTTGCTCCGTGCAACGATGTACACGCCGCTTCTCCTATTGCATACAAATTTTTTATTGAAGTTTTGCCGTCAATTGATGTTTTTATACCTCCCATACAATAATGTGCAGCAGGTGAAACAGGTATATAATCCTTTGTAACATCTATTCCGTTTTTAAGACAGGTATTATATATATTTGGAAACCTTTTTGTAAACTTTTCAATAGGAATTAATGTTGCATCAAGATAGACATGATTGGTTCCGGATTCCGCCATTTGTGAATAAATAGCTCTTGTTACAACATCTCTGGGCGCCAAATCTTTTTGCGGATGGTAATCCATAAAATACTCGCCCGCTTCATTAACGAGTTTCGCACCTTCACCCCTTACTGATTCCGAAATCAAAAAGCGAGATTCATCATTATCAAGAGAGAGTGCGGTCGGATGGAATTGAATAAATTCCATATCCTTAATCTCCGCTTTTGCACGAATCGCCAGTGCAAGCCCGTCTCCGGTAGCAACAGAAGGATTTGTTGTGTATTTATAAACTTGTCCGGTACCGCCGGTAGCGAGTATGGTCGCAGCAGCATAAATAGTTTCAAACTCTTTTGTCACATCGTTAAATGCAATAACACCTCTGCATACACCTTTTGAATCAATTAATAATTCAACGGCATGCGATTGTTCATAAATAGAAATATTATCTGAGACAGATTCGTCATTTCTTACTTTATTAACGAGAGCTTTTTCTATACCATAACCGGTCGCATCACCGCCTACGTGCAATATACGTCTAACACTGTGCGCCCCTTCCAAAGTAAATGTAAGACCGTTCTTTGAATCACGATCAAATTCAACGCCATAGCTCATTAAATCCTTAATAGCGTACCTGCTGTTTTCGGAAATAAATTTTACAACATTAAAATCGGACAAACCGCAGCCGGCTTTTATAGTATCAGCCACATGCAGGCTAACAGAATCAGGTTTATTTTCAGGAAGAACACCCACAATACCTCCTTGAGCGTACCTTGAGTTGCTTTCAGAAAGCTGCGACTTAGTCAGCAAAAGGATTCCGTCAGGAAGATTTATTGTTTCCGACAATTTAATAGCCGCATAAAGTCCGGCTATGCCGCTACCTACAATTATAACCGAGTATTTTGAATGTTTCATGCCTCTCCCGTTTTTTTCGGCTTTATCTGCTATAAATATAATACAAATATGTATTATTAACCATTATATAACAAGTTTTTAAGAAAGTTTAAAATTTAAACATTGCCGAAATAACTTAATTCTATACAGTAGATTGCTTTTAGGTGTTGTTAGGTGTATTTTAATTTTTACGGATATTAATAAAAAAATTATCGGAGGTTTGTTATGAGTATAAAAATTGCGGACAAAACATTTGATTCGAGGTTGATGGTAGGGACAGGGAAATTTGCTGACTTTGAGACAATGAAAAAAGCCCATGCCGCATCAGGTGCGCAGATAGTTACAGTCGCAATAAGAAGAGTTGATACAAATGCACCCGGACATGTCGGCATTATGGATCATATTGATACAAATAAATATTGGATACTCCCAAATACAGCCGGATGTGCAACAGTTGATGAAGCATTAAGAGTTGCACGTTTATCTCGAGCAATGGGAATTAATAACTGGATAAAGCTTGAAGTAATACCGGATTCTAAATACCTCATGCCCGATCCGATTGCGACCGTTGAAGCGGCAAAAAAACTTGTAGAAGAAGGTTTTACAGTATTGCCATATATAAATGCCGACCCAATACTTGCCAAAAGGCTTGAAGAAATCGGATGTGCGACAGTAATGCCTCTAGCCTCGCCTATCGGAAGCGGTTACGGAGTTAAAACACTGGAAAATATAAAAATAATCATAGAGCAGGCAAATGTGCCGGTTGTTGTTGATGCAGGCATCGGTGTTCCGTCAGATGCTTCTTTAGTCATGGAGCATGGGGCTGATTTTTGCTTGATAAATTCTGCAATAGCACTCGCAAAAAATCCGGTACAAATGGCCGAAGCCTTTAAATATGGCGTTATTGCAGGAAGACAGGCTTATGAAGCAGGCAGAATCCCGATGAAAGAATACGCAGTGGCCTCCTCTCCTCTTTCAGGTATAGTCGGAAAAATTAACTATTGTTAAATTTTGTTAAACAATCTGTACGGCACTAACAAATTTTTTTGTTTCCGGTTATTAATGCACTATAAATATGCCATATTTAATGGAGGAATAATGATTAACGCACCAATGAACGTAACACAGGGAATGATACCCGCAGTCATGCCAGCGCAAGCACATGACGAAAAGCAATATAACGCAGTAGCTATCACTGTTCACAAACCTACAGTGGAAACATCTGCTAATACCCCAATCAGCCCCTATGTATATCCGCAAGCTCCGATATATAACTATCCGCAGACATCTGTTTACGATGCACCGTCAGCTCCTGTACAACCGGAAGCTGCTCCGGCTATGGCGGCTGTTCCGGCAGAACCGGCTGCACAAGAAGTTACACAGCCTCAACCTTATACGGTTCCGGAATCTGTTATACCGGAAACAAAACAGGAAGAGATTCCTGCTTCTATTCCCGCAGCACCTGAACAGCAGGTTGAAAATACGGCAGCAGAACAGCCTAAAGAAGTAATCGCCAAAGCATAAAATAAAAAGCAACTATATGTTGCTTTTTTTAATGCATTATTAATAATTTTGTTACAAATTATTAACACCATACAAATAAATAGCAATTTTTGACCTTCATATCTATTTAATAATCAGAAATACTTAATAGGGGAAAAAAAATGATACAAGCACCACAAAACTATTACCAGCCG
>CASDVD010000152.1 GCA_949284155.1 uncultured bacterium
CCTTTACTTATAGCAAAATTCTTTGCGAGATTTATTTGTATATCTTTAAACAAATCAAAATTAACTTCCGCAAAAACATCACGAAGCTCGCAAGAACTGTAACCTAAAGCGGCAAAAGCAGCAAATACAGCTCCGACAGAAGAACCGGCAAATCCTTTGATATCTATGTCGAGCTTCTGAAGCGCCTCAAGAGCGCCAAGATAGGCAAATCCCCTAATAGCACCTCCGCCGAATATACATAAATATTTTTTTGAAATATTTGATTCCATAATTATAATTAAAACATATTTAATTCTATTACGGCATAAAACTTGAAAAAAATAGGTAAAATGGATGAGCAACCGGTCTAAAAAGTTTCATTAATAAAATTATATAAATCTCTAACACCGAAATTTGTATCAAGCTAAAAAAATCTGATAAAATATATTCAAAGGAACCCGGAATGTTTATTGATTGCAATCATATAGCGCTTAATAATGCAAATGATCTTCTTCCCTACGGTACGTATAAATCCGGCATTATGGACGGGGAAAAAGCAATCAACATCTACGCATATCCTTCTTCTGATTATCCTATAGTCAACATCCCCTATGAATTAAAAGATATTGACTACAATACACTTCCCCCCGGACACTATATGGTCGTTTTAGCCCCGTCAAGAAAAATTATGTATCTTGTTGAATCTAATAAAATTAAAGCCTCTATCCCTGTAGCAAAGCTCGTAGAAAAAATGGTAAATGAACAGGAAGAGCTGGAAAAATTAAAAAAACGCCAAAAAATTGAAAAAAAATATAAAAATAATCCCAGAAAAAGACCCAGAGACACTACCGAACTGGAAAAACAAGCCGATATGGAAGCCTCCATTCAGGATACAGATGAAGACTACTATATTCTGAACTACAGAAACGGAAATATTCAAGCTACGGGCTATATTTTAAAATAACACCGAATAAATATTATTCTAAACTAATTTTTTTCTTTTATAAAATTGGTAATAACTGCAGCAATAGCCAGAACTGCTGCTCCGACCAGGAAAGTATACTCCCAGTGATAATTCAAACCTAATTCATTAGTAAAGCCGCATTTTGAAATAAACCACGCAAGAAGAGTACATACCAATATCTGCGGGCCTGCAATAAAAATATTAAATATTCCCATAACAGCGCCCTCAGAACCTTTTTTTATATACTCAGAAAGCATTGCAAACGGCAAAGAAAGTATGCTTGCCCAGCCAATACCCGCAAATGCCATCAATATCATTATCAATTTGGAATTGACAGTAAAAGCCATTAACAAATAAGCTAATGCCATAGAAGCAATAGACGCCAGATGCACTTTTCTGTTGCCAAATTTTGTAGAAAGTATTCCGATAGGAATAGAAACAAGAAAACATACAAGATTAAAAATAGCGAAACAAACAGAAGAAAAGTTTGTTGCAGTAGCAGCAGCCAGTGCATACTGTTCTCTGACAGCATCGCTGACTTCAGTTAAATCAGGGATATTAAAAACTGTATGTATTGAAAATTGTGTAAAGAAAATAAACAGACTCATTACGCCAATCCATGTAAAAAATTGCACAAAACAAATTTTAATAACTTCCGGCGATGACTGAAAGAACATCTTGAAATCATCAATAAATGAATTCTTAACAACAACTTTTTCCATTTGTTCCTTAGTCGTTTCTTTTCTCTCATAAAAAGTCAAACAAGTCCAAATCATCGCAAGAGAAAAAGCCAATGCCGCCATAACAAACTGCGCCTCAACAGACATTTGATAGTTCAATGCCCATTTTAATAAAGGAGCAGTACCCGCAGCGATAACAGAACCCAAACCGATAGCAAAACTTAAATATGAATTAGCTATAGCATGCTGTTCAGGAACGATATTATCCGGAATCAATGCTCTGTAAGGCCCTTGCGCAGCGTTTATACAAGCATCAATTATCCATATCATAACAGCAGCAAATAAAAGACCTGCCAGCTCAAAAACAGGCAAGTGAAATTTAGCGGCCAAATTTTCAACTATTAACTCAGAATTAGGGAAAGCCCATAACGCAGCACTGGCCAGCAAAGCACCGGCCAAAAGATATGGTCTGCGTCTGCCAAAGGGAGTATGAGTATTATCGCTCAATGCGCCAATAATAGGCTGAACAATCATACCGGTTACAGGGCCGGCAAGCCATATCAGACCGAAAATAAACGGCGATGCTCCCAGTTCTTCAGTAACAGGGCCTGATAATATAATCCTCATTTGCCATGCAAATTGTAATCCAAAAAAACCCAAACAGAAGTTTAAAAGTTGTATGGTGCTCAATCTGCGAAGCTCGCTAGCTTCTTGCGTCATAATTCCCCTCTATATAAATACATCTTCTATTTTATTATAATTAAAACACCAAAAACATACAATCAAATATTTGATAAATAACACAGAATGTTTGTAAGTTTATAAAATAGATGATAGAATTATCTTGTAAAAATTACACTTATTACGTGAGGTTATATATGTTTTCTTTTCTCTCCAGACTGTTTTCAATATTCAAAAAGCCAGAACTTAAATCCAAAGAAGTTAATCAACTGTATAAAAAATTAAAAGAATTATATAACTATGACGAAATTTCTGAAGACAGAAAAGAATATCTTAAAGAAAAAATAGAAAAAAACGGATATCTTCCCTACCCGTATATCCAAGCACTTGAAGAACTTACTCCTGCAGAAATTTTATTCGGTCTTGAAATAAAATGGACTCAAAACGGTATCTTTAAAAATAATTGCTTTAATTTTGAAAACAATGAAATCAGCCCGGTTAAAAGAGCCGGATTTGAAAATCCTGACTGGATAAAAAAAGAACAGCATGACATAAAGCTCATTAACCTTGCAGGTCTTGGAAACGGAAACATTACTCATGAACCGGGAAAATTTATTGACTGGCTG
Source organism: uncultured bacterium (assembly GCA_949284155.1). Lineage (GTDB taxonomy): Bacteria > Cyanobacteriota > Vampirovibrionia > Gastranaerophilales > Gastranaerophilaceae > Spyradomonas. The sequence continues at coordinate 2,931 of CASDVD010000152.1, forward strand.
AGACAACTGCTCATATTGCCAACAGGGCTGCCAGAAAAAAAAGTTCTAAGCACAACGATTTATCTCATCCCTTTCCACCCGAGAGAATTTGGATGCGCCTACCTGCCTACAAGTATTTCCGTCAGCCAAAATCTTGAGGACAAAATGCTTAAACAAAAATTAAATATGGATGTAAAAAAACAGGTTCAACTGTTTGTAAATCTGGCCCAGCTTGCCGGACATCCGGTAATTTATGATGTACTGCCCCAAACCGGAAGATTTTCAAAAATGGTACTGGCTGACCCTTCAATAGCAAGATGGTATGACATAAAAAGTTTGATGACTCAAATTGAAACAAATGTCGACAGAATCGCTTTACGATTAAAAGCAAGTAAAGAATTCTCCGGTGAAGATATTGATATAGTAGCCGATTTATATAAATCAACTCTGAAAAAAGGTTCCTGTGATCTCAGCGAACACTACCAAAATATTTATAACCGTTTCAATCAAGAACTTTTGCCGCTAAAAAAAGAATTTTCCAATACAATGCTGACAAAAGAAGAACAGATTAAAATTCATAAAAGAGCAAAAGAAATTGTAGAAAAAGCTCATTCAACAAAATTCAGGAAACTACAGGGAGAAAGCTGCATAACCAAACAGGGCAAAGCAATACAAGCCCTGATAGAAGAAGGATTGTGGCCTGCTCCCGGAGGAGCCTGGTGCTCCTGCGGCGTCCCAGTCTTTGACAAAATGTCAGAAATGGGCGACTATCCTGTCTTCTTACATTTTGACTGCAACGATGAAGATGTTACGGATTTTGCAAATCTTGACTGCCAAACACCATTTTATTTCGTTTTTCTTGAATCCGGTAAATATAATTATCCAGTTATAGAAAAATATATAAATTACTTGAAATGTCTGCAAAAAGACTACAATTTTGACGGATACAGAGTAGACCATATCGATCATATAGTTGACAGGGTTTCAGAAAAAGACGGAATACCCATTAGTTACAGAGCGCCCAAATTCGTGCTGGGTAAAGCTAATAAAGCACTTAGAGACAAAATCCCGTATTTTGCAACATTGGCAGAATATATGCTCTGGGACAGATTTTTCAAAGAATATCACGAAGACATGAAATTTGATATTCTTTGGGGCAACGATATTATTGCCCAATCATCAAAAACTCCGGCCGAGATAATGAACAACAACCATGAATTACAAGAATACAATGTAAAAAGCAATTCAGATGGAAATCTTTCAATATTAAAAACATACAATAATCAAGACGGCGAATTCAGAGCAATCGACCAATATCCCGGACAACTCGGAGGTTCCGGCGCAATATTTAAATGGTTTAAGTACAAATTTTTACCCGGCGGCAAAAATGCAAATCGCCCGGTATTATATATTGATGGCGATGAATCATTTACCAAAACGGGAATAGAAAGCGTAATCGGCAACGAAATATCAATGCCCCGTGAACACAACAATGAATTTTACAAAGAATTTAATGCAATAGACCGATTCGCTCTACATAATGAGCTCACCCGTGAAGGAGAAGCAGAAATTATCAGACAGGATTCAGACGGATTTGTCAGCTGGATGATATCAAAAGACCCGCTTAAAGAAGCTTTATTAATAGTAGCCAACTATGTTTCTCCGACTGAAAAAATAACGGAAGACGGAGAAGACGGATTATGCCGGAGCTATATCAAAGAAGGCAAGTCAGTTTATGACAAATCTATTGAACTGCCTTGTGACTGCCAAATTGTTGCAGAATACAAATACAATCCTGAGAAGGGCGAGTTTGAAGAAATAAAATTTAAAAATCCGGAAACAAATTTGCATTTCGGAGAATTAAATACTGCTGAATATAAGATTTACAAAATATTAAAATAAAATTGGCTAAATCTGAGCAGAACCGTCATTTTTCATTTTGTCTAAAGCTTTTTTAGCACCTGATTTCTCACGTGCAAGATTTATAACGAAATCTATTGCCTCCGCATCTCTGGCAATAGCCTCTTTCAGCCCGATTATCTCGCCGACAGACATATCAGAAAAATCTTCTTCTTTCAAATTACTAAAGGCATTTTTAAAGTTTTCCTGAGTTTGAGCATCATATCCTGGCAATTCAATCTTGAATCCATACCATTTGTGAAACTGATGAATCATATAATAGATGTTAACCGGCAAATCTCTGAGCACAAACATCTCATCTGTATCAAGAGAACAAGAAAAATTTTTATTTGACAGCAGCCCGAGTATGATATTTAAATAAAGAGCCTTTATACCATTCAAAGGCGTTATAAAACCTTCTTCTTCACCTATTACATTCAATATCTTATCAGCAAACGGAATTTTATATACATTCGTACCATGCTCAGCAATATAATCCAGAAGTTTTTCCGGAGTTTCAAGATTTTGCATAATTATATTCTTTACGCAAAAATCCATCTTTTCTTTATTTTTTTCAGTTTCAGTTGTCAGCCGCATTGTGGAGGCCGCACTAATATGTGTCTTAGTAGTGGAATTTATGTAGGTTTTAGGCACTAAATTTTCTTGAAGCCTGTTCAGCTTCTTTTGTCTTTTTTCAAGAAAATATTTTACAATTCGTTTGATAAATCTCGACATTTCCACAATATTCTAACCGTCAAAGCTGAATAAGTCAATTACAATACTACTCCTGCCGGGGAATATATTATTTTAAATAAAAAAATTATAAATGTTTTGTTACAAATATAAAGAATTTCTAAACGAATCGTAATATTTTTTTTTTACAATTATATAATTGTATATAGGCTGAAAGATATAATGTATATCTTAATGATAAAAAGGAACAACAATGAAAATTGCAATCTACCCGGGAAGTTTTGACCCCATAACAAAAGGCCATCTTGATGTACTAAAAAAAGCAGCCAGCCTTTTTGATAAAGTAATCATAGCAGTACTTCAAAATGATGCCAAAAAGGGTTTTTTGCCTACGGCAGACAGAGTTGCGCTTATAAAAGAATCAGTGAAAGAAATAGAAAATGTTGAAGTCGACAGCTTTGACGGTCTAACCATTGAATACGCCAAAAAGAAAGGTTCAACAGTTCTGATTCGTGGGCTTAGAGCTGTATCAGATTTCGAATATGAAATGCAGCTTTCACAAACTAATAACGCACTTGCTCCTGAGATTACGACAGTTTTCCTAATCACAAAGCCGAAATACAATTTTATTTCCTCAAGCACAGTTAAAGAAATTGCAAAAATGAAAGGTGATATTTCTAAATTTGTGCCTCCATGTGTGGTAGAATATTTCAATAAAATGTAAGAAAGGTAAAAAGTTATGACACAACTCAGAATTAAAGAACTTTTAGGAAGAGCCAATCTGATTTTAGACAAAGGCGTACATATTCTTCCCGGTTTTGTTATTATTAAAAGTTCTGATATGGAAGCTTTGTTGGACAGAATTGACGCTTCCATTCCGGAAGACATAAAAGAAGCTGAATCGATTCTCAGAAGAAGAGAAGAGCTCCAGTTAGAAGCACAACAGCGTGCCGAAAGAATTATAATGGATGCGAGAAATGAAGCTGAAAAAATTCTGAGTGAATCAGAACTCCTGAATCAGGTTCACAAAGAAGCGGAAAAAATCAAAGAACAAGTACTGACAGAGTGTCAGGATCTTAGAGATAAAACGATTGATGAAGCAAAATTAATAAAAGTTCAAGCAGAAGATGAAGCACTGCGCATTAAAGAAGGTGCAGAAAATTATGCGGAACAAATACTCAATAACATAGATACAGATTTGTCCCAGCTTCAACAAATAGTTCAAAACGGAAAAATGTATCTCGGCAAACTAAAACAAAGCCAGCAATCTCCGCTTGATGCAAATTACCCTCAAAATGCTGTCTATAACGAAGTTCAGGATTTTGATAACAACTATGCACAATAAAAAAATTTATGTCATAACTTAATTAGATGAAGACCGCTGTGCGGTCTTTTTTTTACGGATAAAATAGAGTATAATCACAAAAGGAAACAGGAAAAAGAGGTTTTAATGTTCAGATTCTTAACGGCAGGCGAATCACATGGGAAATGTCTCAACGCAATTATAGAAGGTATTCCTTCAGGCTTTAATATTGACAAAAATTTTATAGATAGCGAGCTTGCCAGACGCCAGATTGGTTACGGCAGAGGCGGAAGAATGCAAATTGAAACCGACACTGCTGAAATCAATTCAGGTGTTCGTTTTGGAGTTTCTACAGGGGCACCGATTTGTCTTGAAATAAAAAATAGAGATTGGGAAAACTGGACGGTTCCCATGTCCGTAAAACCTGTTGATATGAACGATTTAGATAACAGAGCCGCAATAGAAAGCAAAGAAATAACAAAATTGCGCCCGGGACACGCAGATTTTGCAGGCGCCGTAAAATATCATCATCAGGACATAAGAAATGTACTGGAACGCTCAAGCGCAAGAGAAACCGCCGCAAGGACAGCAGTCGGCGCAGTTGCGAAATGTATTCTGAAAGAATTTGGTATCACAGGTTTCTCACATGTAATACAAATCGGCTCAATAAAAGCTCAAATAAATAAAGATTTAAATATGACAAAGAGTTTAGCTGAACTATCTGATTTGCGCTGTGCAGATAAAGATGCCGAAGAAAAAATGAAAACAGAAATAGACAAAGCAAAACAAGACGGCGACACTCTAGGCGGAACAATAGAAATAATTTTTGAAAACCTGCCTGTAGGTCTAGGTTCCTATGTACACTGGGACAGGAGATTGGATGGCAAAATTGCGCAGGCGATTATGAGTATACAGGCTGTCAAAGCTGTTGAAATAGGAATAGGTGCACAGGCAGCCGGGGCAAAAGGGTCTGACACCCATGATGAAATATTTTATGAAAACAACAAATTCATCAGAAAATCTAATAATGCAGGCGGTATTGAAGGAGGAATGACAAACGGTGAAGCTTTAGTAGTCAGAGCTTCAATGAAAGCAATCCCGACAATGAAAAAGGCACTGAATTCTGTTGATTTAAAAACAAAACAATCCTACAGCGCACATTTTGAAAGATCAGATACATGTGCCGTTGCGGCTTGCGGTGTAGTTGCAGAAGCAATGACAGCAATAGTGTTAGCCGAAGCCTTCTTAGAAAAATTCGGCGGTGACAGCATTGAAGAAATACGGAATAATTTTGAAAATTACCGGAAGTTAACACAAAAATTATAAATACAGGAAAACCAAATTGGATGATAAAAAAAATATTATTTTAATCGGAATGATGGGAGCAGGAAAAAGCACAATCGGACATCTGCTTGACCAAAAATTGTCTGACTTTTTCTACGTAGATATAGACATAGAAATTGAAAAAGAAGCACAAAAACATATTACTCAAATATTTGCCGAAAATGGAGAAGAGTATTTTAGAAAACTTGAAAGCCGCATTATTAAAAAATTTTGTGCATACCATAATCAAGTCATCTCTACAGGAGGAGGCGTTGTAGAAAAAATTGAAAATATGCTGGAAATGAAAAAAAACGGCATCCTTTTCTATTTAAAAGCCAGCCCCAAAACTCTATATGAACGAGTCAGAAAGAATACAACACGCCCCATGCTCTTTCACGAAAATCCTGAATCCAGACTGAAAGAATTGATGCAAAAAAGAGAAAAATACTATCAGGAAGCCGACTTTGAAATAGATACAGAAAAAAAAGAATTAGCAGAAATAGTAGATGAAATTTTGGTGAAATATGACTCAATCAAATATTGTAACAATTAATATTGCTCAAAAACCTGAAAAAAAATACGATATAATCATCGGCTCTAATATTCAACAGAACTTGAACGCTTACCTTCAAAAATATACAACAGCAAAAAAGTTCCTTGTTGTTACAAATGAAACAGTATGGAATCTTTATAAAGAGAAAATAAAAATTGATAATGCAAAATTTCTAATCCTCAAAGATGGTGAAGAATTTAAAAATATTGAAACACTAAAAAAAATTTATGATGCGGCAATAGAATCTCAAATAGAACGCAAAGATTGCCTGATAGCTTTTGGAGGCGGGGTAGTAGGAGATATTACGGGTTTTGCTGCTTCTACTTATTTAAGAGGTGTAGACTTTGTACAAATACCCACCACACTTCTTGCAATGGTAGATTCTGCCGTAGGCGGTAAAGTTGCAATTAATCATGAAAAAGGCAAAAATCTCATAGGTGCTTTTTATCAGCCCAAATTTGTTTTATCTGATATTGAATTTTTAAAAACACTTGATACCAGACAATTAAAAACCGGTCTTGCTGAGGTAGTAAAATACGCTTTTATAGAAAAGTCCTGTGCTTGTGAACTTAATTACAGGTTCTTCGACTTTTTGCATGCAAATAAAGAAAAAATTGTGAATTTAGATACTAATACTATTATTAGATTAGTAAATATTTGCTGTACATTAAAAGCATGTGTTGTAGAAAAAGATGAGACAGAAAAAGGTCAGCGGGCAATATTAAACTTTGGTCATACATTCGCTCATGCAATTGAAGCACTGACTCATTACACTATTTTTACACATGGCGAAGCAGTCGCAATGGGGATGAAAATGGCATTCAAACTTGCATTATCATTAAAAATGATTGATAAAGATTACGCCTATGCAGGCAATGAATTGATAGACAAATACGAACTGGCAGGCACAATTCCAAAATTTGATTCCCAAAAATTTCTTGATGCAATGCTTCTTGATAAAAAAACCGAATCACACAAACTTAGGTTTATTTTGCCAGATGCTGATTTTAAGGTAAAAATAACAACTGATGTCAATGAAACAAAAATCATCAGCAGCATCATCAACCCTAACCTCTAATCTGAAAAGGACATTTTTCACATCTGGCCTTTGGCACAAGCACTAAATTGTCCTCAAGATCATACATTTTTGCAATACGTGTAATCAATTTTGAGCCGCATACCGGACACTCAATATTCTCAATATCATGCTCAAGAATACGCTGCTTTAAAAAAGTTATTTGTTCAGTTTCAGGTAACAAAGACAAATCAGGATGTTTTTCATAAGGCTTTATCTCTTTAGGCAGCACCTTAAGCCCCTTTGCCAGCTTTTGCCTTATTGTTGACGCCAAAAATAACTCCTGTCCGGACTCAATCTCTTCTATAGTTTTGAGAGGGAGTGCAGACTTTTTAGCCAGTCCGGACTGAGACAGCCCCAGTTTTTCTCTGGTTTCAAATACAAACTGTGCAAGAGATTTGTCTGTCATTTCAAGCAAGCCTAAACATTAACTGTTTCTTTATCAGGATTATATATTTTTTTGCTGTCTTTTCTTTCTCTCCACCAGTCGAGCAGAGTACTTGCAAAGAAAATACTTGAATAAGTTCCGATTGCAATACCGACAATCATAGCAAGAACAAATTCTTTTGTAGTTTCGCCGCCGAAAAGATAAAGAGCGCCTAATGTAATCAATGTCGTTAAAGAAGTATTAATACTTCTTGTAAGAGTTTGGTTCACACTTGCGTTGACAATTTCGCCAAAAGTCGCTTTTTTAGCAAAGAATCTGCAATTTTCTCTGATTCTGTCAAATACAACAATAGTATCGTGGTTAGAAAAACCAATAACAGTAAGCACCGCAGTTATAAACAAAGCATCAATATGCACATCAAACAATAAGCCAAGAATAGAGAAAAAGCCCAGAACAAAAAACGCATCATGAGCCAGAGACACAAGTGCAATAACAGCATAATCAAGCTGGAATCTAATTGTCAGATAAGCAACAATACCAAGAAATGCTAACGCAACAGCAATTAAAGAATTTTTGAATAATTCAGCACCCAGAGTCGGCCCGATAGAACTAACCTGAACCAATTGAGCATCCGGATAATCCTGTTTTATTACAGTTGCAATTTTTTGTTCAGCTTTAGCATCATTACTTTGAAATGCGGTTCTGACAGAAATAAGATTACCGATTTTTTCTCCGGAAGCATCTCCCGAAATATTGGAACTCGGTTTGAGCACCTGTATAACAGGGCTTTCAATTCCTGCTTTCTCAAGTTTTGTTCTTATTACAGCAATTTCATCATTAGGAATATCCTTTTGCACAGAATATTGAGATATTGTACCTCCGGTAAAATCAATACCGACTTTTACAGGATAATGTGTAGGATAAGTAACCATGGAATAAATCATTGCGACAATACCCGGCACTACAAGCAGGAAAGACAATGAAAACCAGACCCATCTGTATTTCACAACGTCTATTATTTTTTTATGGTGTAATATAGTTTCACTCATTATTATCTCCTTATACAATCAATTTTTCAGATTATTAATCCAAAACCCCAAACTTAGCCTTCTCACGTTTTGTTTCGGTTGCTTCATAAGCATGACCTATATCACTCTGTTTCAAACCAAACCAGCCCGGATGTTTAAGCTGACCGGCACCAAACAAAAGATGCATAAAATTCTTTGTAACAGTAATAGCAGTAAACATACTTACTAAAACACCTATAACAAGAGTGAGAGCGAACCCTTTAATAATACTTGTTCCAAGGAAATAAAGTATTACACAGGTTATAATAGTGGTCATATTTGAATCAAAAATACTGGTAAAAGCTCTGTCAAAACCGGCATTTATTGCAGTGAATAAAGTTCTTCCGGCCTTAAGCTCTTCTTTTGTTCTTTCAAAGATAAGGATATTAGCATCAACAGCCATACCAATACTCAGAATAAAACCGGCAATACCGGCCAGTGTAAGAGTTACCGGCACAATTTTAAATATCGCAAATACAAGTATACTATATATAATCAAAGCAATATCAGCAATAAATCCGGGCAAACGATAATAAAGCAGCATAAACAGCATAACAACACTTATACCGATAATTCCGGCAGTTTTACTTTTATCAATACTATCAGCACCTAAAGTAGGCCCAACAAGGCTTTCTTCTATAATTTTAGCAGGAACGGGGAGAGCACCGGCATTGAGTAAATCTACCATTTTTTTCGCTTCTTCATAAGCAAATCCGCTTTCACCGCCTGATATTTGAGCATGTCCGCCGAGTATGGGTTCTTGAATCACCGGAGCAGATTTCATTTCTCCGTTGAAGAAAATAGCCATCGGCTTACCGACGAGTTCTTGTGTCAACGTACCGAATTTTTTTGCGCCTTCAGATTTAAATTCCAAAGCCACAACCCATTGTCCATTCTGGCTTGTTGAAACCAGAGCCTTTTGTACATCTTTTCCGGTTAAACCGGTAGAAACCCAGCTTTGAGTTCCGTTAAAAGCTTCCTGAGGTTTTTTGAATTCCAAATCCGCAGTTTCACCCAGAAATTCTTTTGCTTTTGCGGGATCTTTTATGCTTGGTATTTCAACCAGCAATCTTTTTTCACCGGTTTTTTGCACCGTAGTTTCGGAAACACCCAGCGCATTTACACGGTTTTCAATTGCATACTGCAAACTGTCCATCATATCGGGTGTAATTTTTGCAATAGTAGCAGTCTTTTGTGCTTCAAGAACAAGTCTTGAGCCGCCTACCAAATCAAGACCCAGCTTAGTCGGCTTATTAAATATTACGACAACTGCCGCAATCACAAGCAGGATAATTCCCCAAAACATAACTTTTTTATTTTTCATATTCTGCCCCTAATTTTTATATTCTCTTCTTAATTATTATTGTATCAAAAAAAAGAAATTCAAGTTAATCAACAGGGCAGGTTTTACAATTTAGTTAAAAATGACAATCAAGATTTCGAAAATATAAATATATTATAAAAGAAGAGAACCCTATTTATTTTCAACATTTTTTAAATAATTCTCCAACGCATTTTTTATAGAGGTTACAGCCTTATCCCGAAATTTTTCATCCAAAAGCAAAGTATACTCGCTCGGATGAATCATGTAAGCGGTCTCGATTAAAACAGAAAGCGGCATTGTAGGGCGGGTAAGAACGAAACTTCTTTTCACCAGTCCGTCATCTTTGGTGCCCAAGTCATTTATTAGTGTATTTTTTATTGTCAAAGCCAAATCTTTTGATTCATCATTATAATAAAATACTGATGTACCATGTTTTTCATAAGGATTTGCGCCATCCGGCAGCGCATTTGCATGCAAACTGACCAAAATCAATGCATCAGATGCTTTTGCAAGTTGCGGTCTTTCGAACAATGGAATATCAGAATCGTCAACTCTTGTCATTACAACCATGGCACCTGACTCTTCCAACAGTTTTTTCAATTTCATCGACATATCCAGAGTGAGTTCTTTTTCTTTAACCCCGGTAGGCCCTATTGAGCCGTTATCTTTTCCTCCATGACCGGCATCAATGGCTATCGTAATATTTTTTAACGGTTGTGCCGCATCAATTTTGGGGGCTTTTCTAATTTTTATAACAAGATTATTTTCATCATAAAAAACATCATATCCCCAATTTTTATGGTTCAATTCTATAAAATATTTTGAAACCTTAGTTGTCTCAGTTGTTGCAATAGCCAAATTTTTTATAGAATCCAGCGGTTTAAATATTTTATTATCGCAAACATTGTTTCCGACTCCGAATATGTCAACCTCCAGCCCGTTTTCATCGTGCAGTTCTTTAACAATAAACGGCACCTTTATATCAATAGCTGTTTTAATATATTCATAGTTTTTGTCGCTATCAAGAGAAACATCACTTATTTTAGCCGGAATAGGAGCTTTTATTACAGATTGATTAAAAATTTTAGATTCATCAACCCATCCGAATCTGTCAGGTTCCAACATAACTCTGTAATATTTTCCTTTTTTACCGTTTATAATTAACGTTGTATCTTTACCTAAATGTGCCAATCTGCGTCCGTTTATATCCGGAGTTTCTCTTAAAGGAGTGCTGTCCGCTACTACAACAGCATATATAAAACTGTTTTCATCAAAACCCTCAAACCGGCTTTCTTCAGTGCCATCATTGGAATTTACCATTTTTTTTATTGTATAAGTTTTTGATTTAACTTCATTATCTTTTTGGGATTCCAAAACGAATACATTTTCTCCGTCATTAAGGGTAACTACTTCCACAAAAGCACCGTTATCCCAAATCTTAACCGGTTTATTATTAATTTGCAAAGAGGCCCCCGGAGCAATATTACCGACAAAAAAAGTAGAAGCGGCATCAATGCGGACACTGTTATCCTTAGGATATACAACCTCAAGAGCATTAGTTTTGTATCCGCTTAACATTACAGCGGCAATTAGTGACGTTATTGCAAAAAATCTTTTCATTCTTTAATTATTTCTCCTCTTATCCTGCCCGTCAACCAACAAATAGATGACTATTGCACAGCTTGCCGCAGAAATTTTTATGGAGATTTAGTTTTCATTTTCCGGACAAAATAAATCTCTTTTTCAGAAAGTTTTGCTGTGGTAAAATAATTTTATGGATAAAAAAGAAGAATTGAGAATAATCGAAGAAATGCAGGCTGTTGCCGCACAGATGAAAGCGGATGACATTGCTGAAAATCCCGAATCTGAAACAGAACTTTTTGACTGCGATTGCTGTGCAAAGGTTAAACCTCTCGCCGGCTCAATTGCCTACGGTCCGGTACGGCTTTGCAATGATTGTGTTTTGCTTGCTGAAACAGGATTTGCGCTCGGAAAAATTAAAAATATTGATGACCTCATTAAAGCAATGGAGGACGCACGGCTTGAAGAAATGTGTGACTTTATTAAAGAAGATGAGGCAAGACATAACAATTAATCATGCAATACAATATTTTCAACAAATTAAATAAACTTGATGCTTACATTCTAAAACAGGTTTTAGAAGTTTTTGTAATGGGTATTGTAATCTTTACCTCAATTATATTTGCCTCTGATACCTTTATTACCTTGATAAAACAAATCACGATGTACGGAATACCTTTTAATGTTGCACTTATGATAGTTTTGTTAAATCTGCCTGCAGTTATTGTTATGGCTATCCCGATGAGCGTGCTGTTCTCTACGGTAATGACACTGAACAGGCTGAGCCTTGCTTCTGAAATTACGGTAATGAGGGCCTGCGGCATAGGACTCAATCGTATTGCAAAACCAATATTTATTTTTGCTGCAGTAATGGCACTTTTAACTTTTACCGTAAATGAAACAATTGTACCGATTACTAACCAGCAGTCCAAAACATTAGCCGTATGGGCGCTGGGACAAAAAAACATTCCTAACGGAAAACAAAACTTCAGCTTCAAAGAACTCAAAGACGGCGCAATAAAAAGACTGTTCTATGTTGAAAAATGTGAAGATAATACACTAAAAAATGTTTCTGTGGTTGATTTTTCAAATAAAGATACCGTTCAAATTATTCAATCCCAGAAAGGGAAAACCAGTCCCGAGGGATGGCTTTTTCAACGAGGCGCTGTTTATACAATTTCTCTTACAGGGAAAATACTCAACACTACCTGGTTTGGCGAATCACTTGCTGATTTCGGCATGGACGTAAAAGATAAACTTACGGAAGAAGAAGCCACACAGTATAATGTTATTGCACTGTGGAAATTTATTGAAAACAACAGACACAAAAAGGACAAACAAACACAATCTATATTTAAAATTGAACTGTATAATAAAATTGCGTTTCCTGTTACCACGGTAGTTCTCGTGCTTCTCGGAGTACCGCTTGCCATTACACCGCCCAGAGTCAGGTATAACAGGGGATTTTTATTCAGTATATTAATTATATTTTTATATTATCTGCTCAGAGCCTTATCGTTGTCTCTCGGCGAAGAAATGAAAATTGCTCCGGCAATGGCTGCCTGGATTCCAAACATAATCTTATTTATACTCGGAAGTATTTTGTATTATAAAAAAGTTTATACAATCAATTAATACGTGTTCTCAATTACTGCCTTTAAAAACAACGACTCTGTTTCTGCCGTTTTTCTTTGCTTCATAAAGTGCACTGTCCGCACGTTCATATAGCTCTTGTGCGGTTTCAAATTTTTCATCAAAGCTGCTTACACCTACACTTATTGTCACATTTAATTTATCAATATCAGAAATATTTATTTGCGTTTTTTCAACAGCAGCCCTTAGCCTATTTGCAACAAATTCAGCCTCATTAAGATTTGTATAAGGCAAAAGAATACAAAATTCCTCCCCTCCGTATCTGGAGGCTATATCATATTCACGAAGTTCTGCAGTAATTATTTTAGCGACATTTTTGAGCACACAATCTCCGGCTGCATGCCCGTATGTATCATTTACCTTTTTAAAATAGTCGATATCCGTCATTATACAGCATAG
>CASDVD010000153.1 GCA_949284155.1 uncultured bacterium
CTGAACTTGTTTCAGCATCTTACCGGAATGCGGATTGCGCATAATTCCTACCGACTCATTCAAGTACTTTGCTAAATCAAAGACTCTGAAAAGTTTTAATCGTATTCAGAAAGCTGGCGTAGTACTTGAATGAGTCGGTAAGTTGGTTTTAAAAACAAGCGGGCAAGTTAGGATATTTGCAGTGCAAACGATTGTTTTTATTCCGATAAATTATCTAATACAAAATCAGTATATAAAATAAAAAAATACTATTTTCAGTTTATTTTAGAAAATGGTGAAAAGTGTTTAGGGCAAAGGAAAAGAGCTAAAATTAAACCACATGGTCTAGTCCGTTAAATCTAGAGAAAAAGTCTGATATTTTGACCCTATAGTCGATGAGAAACTACTTTATACGGATGTAATATCGTAATGTAAATAATTTATATGTTTGAATCTAAAGGTAAAAAAGAAATCTTGGGAGGATTAGATGAGACGAGGCCTGGAGTTTAAAAAGAAAGCAAGAATTATTCTTGTTGATGACAATTATGATCATTTATCAGGGATTAGGGAACTGATTGAATTAGAAAGCGACTTTGACGTTGTTGCTACAGCTACAAGCGCCTGTGTTGCAATGAGTTTAATCAAAAAGTATCGTCCTGAAATCGTCTTAATGGACATTAATATGCCTGAGAAAGACGGACTCACAGCGATAGCGGAAATAGAAAATTTAGACTTAGGGGTACGCACTATCGCTTTGACCGGATACGATGATCCTGATTTGATTTTCAGAGCAATGAAAATCGGAGCAAAAGGATATATCCTGAAAACTATGGCTTCAGCGCAGCTGATTTATGCAATAGAAGAAGTTGCTGCCGGAAAAATCTACCTCCCTTCTACTTTATCTTCAAGATTCTTCGAATATTTTCAACAGTCATTCCGTGAAGAAAATAATCAGATTATGGACGAAGAAAATCTTCTCAACTATCTTACACAACGTGAAGAAGAGGTTCTGGATTTGTTAACACAGGGAATAACCTACAAAGGCGTTGCACAAAAGCTCTTTATCAGCGAAACAACCGTTAAAACCCATGTTAATAATATTTTCCAAAAATTGCAGGTAAATGACAGAACTCAGGCTGTGCTATACGCTTTAAACAACGGATTTTTGAACAGAAGAAAAGTAAAAATTGCTATATAGCATCATAAATATATCGAAGAATAGAAGATATCAGAATGAACGTATCGAATTTTAAAAAAAACTTTTTAAAAGATTTAATCTATCTTGCTCACACTAAACCGGTGAGCAAGCAGATTATAAAGGGTTTGTTCAGGTTTGCACTTGAACCGCTTTTGGAGGCGCAAAACCAAAAAGCGGTCGTGTTTATCAGAATGTTTGATACGACAGAATCTGAAGGAGTTTTGAAAAGACTTGAGTTTAATCAGGCCGAGGTTTATTCTTTTTCAAAAAACATTAATGCTGAAAATCTTGAACGTGAGCCGATATGGGAAGATACGGAATTTTTAGTTATACTCTCGCCCCGTTATTCTGTGGCTTTGTTGTGGGATTATTCAACAGAAGAGATTAAAGATACATCGTGTGTGTATTTTCTTTTAAATTCACGGGAAGTTAATAATGTTGTCAGAATAATTTCTGCTAATTCCAAAATTGATTTGAACAGGTATACAATTGAATTTACGCCGGAAAGACGGAGCAATGAACTTTTGAACAAAGCGGTTCACAAATTTATTGACTATGCAAATTCTTTTGCGCAGGAAGCTTCTGTTTCTCAGGCGGAAAGTAATTTGCTTGAATCTAATGAAGAGTTATTGAAAAAATATGAATATATTTCTGACAAAGCAAAAATGATTTCCCATGAAATCAGGAACCATTTGTCAGTTATTGACCTGTATTCAAAAATTATTGAAAAACGTGCAAAAAATATTTCAGATGATGAAGTTAAAAAATCAATTGAAAATGGTGTAAATTCTATTATTAAATCCAAAGAATTAATCGGCGGAATGTTGTCGGAGCTGAAAACAATACAAAGTGCTAATGTACTTCCGATTAAAGTAACGGATTTGTTCAAGACACTGGAGGGGCTTGTCAGACCCAAAATCGAAGAAAAGAAAGCAGAATTGAGCATAAAAACTTCTAATGATTGTCAAATTCTGGCGGATGAAGGAAAACTTCTTAATGTGTTGATTAACTTGATTTACAATTCATTGGATTTTGTAGACAACCATGGAAGAATAGAAGTTTCAACAAAAGTGGAAGGCGAAAATACATTAAAGATAGTTGTCAAAGATAACGGGTGCGGCATACCCGAAGATATTTGCGAAAAAATATTCGAAAAAGGTTTTACATCAAAACAAACCGGAAGCGGACTTGGTTTGTACATTTCAAAAACTGCAATGCAAGAGCAGTATGGAGATTTGATACTAAAAGAATCCGGACAAAACGGTACTGCTTTTGAAATACTCATTCCGATGATTTAAAAATAATTGGCAACGGACTGTCGGAAAAGGAGGTAACAATGGATTTATTTAATATAAGAGCTGTAGAAGTTACGAAACTGGCGATGGATGGACTATTGAAGCGTCAGGATGCTATTTCTGCAAATACAGCAAACGCAATGACAGATGATTATCAAAGAAAAGATGTTGCGTTTGAAGACCAGTTAAGAGATATTATCGAAAAAGATGAAATCAGAAAAGACATCCGCATGAAAAACAGTATGTACAACCCTGCATCAGCAAATGCACCTCAAAGATTGACACGTGAACATGCACTGTTTTTAAAACAAACGGATTATGACAGTTCGTTTAAACCCGAGGTTTTGAGAGACTACAGTCAAATAGATTACGGTAACGGAAATAATGTCTGCATAGAAGAAGAAATGATGGATATGGCTAAAACAGGTTCAAAATATACCGTGCTTTCTACAGTGCAGTCAAAAATGCTCAGTAATTTAGCTAATATTGTCAGAGGAGGAGGTAATTAATGAGTTTTAGTTCTTTTGATATAAGCGCCTCCGGCATGCATGCACAAAAAGTTAAAATGGATACTATCGCAAGTAATATAGCGAATGTTAACACTACACGCCACCCTGACGGTTCGCCCGGTGTTTACATAAAAAAAGATGTAACCTTCAAGGCAATATATCAGGATAAAATCGGCAGCAATGCTCCTGCTTTTCCGAGCGGAAGTCATGAACCGTATTGGAGCAACAATAAGGGTACGATAGCTCTTCGGGGCGGTATTTCTTATGATGAGAATGCTATTGCTCAGGGGGTTCAGGTTTCAGAGATTACCGAGTCGAAAAATCCTTACAAAATGGTTTATGACCCGTCAAATCCGGAAGCTGATGAAGAGGGATATGTAACTCTGCCTAATATTAATATTGTTGAAGAAATGGTAAACATGGTTTCTGCATCAAAAGCTTATGAGGCCAATTCGGCTACGGCTGAAACAGTAAAAAACATGATTACTGCCGCATTAAAAATTTAGATAGGATTTTAAAATTATGAATATTCCATTGGCACAATTAAATACTATAACAGGATACAACAAAGTTCTTGAACAGAACATGAAATGGTTCGACAATAATTTTGAGCACAGTCAAAACCAGTTTGAAAATGTTTTACAGCAGAAGACCATGGAGTTAGACAATCCGCCGGTATTAGGAGGGAGCATAGAGCTGAATGTAGGTCTGGAAAATATGGGGCCTGTTGAACCTTCTTCATCAAGAAATATAAAAGCTTCGTCCCCTGTGGAAAAAACGGCATCTGATTTTGGAAAGGCATTCAGTAACGGACTGAATAATGTTAATGATGCCCAGATAAATGCGGAACAAGCTGCCGAAGTAATGGCATCCGGCGGCGATATCAGCGCTCATGAAGTTATGATTGCCGCAGAAAAAGCAAATTTAACCATGCAGATGGCTGTGCAAATGAGAAATAAAATTATTACTGCATATAATGAAATTAACAATATCAGAATCTAGTCTGTTGACAAAAAGACAACACTGTAATTATGCACAAAAGATTTTATCCGGTTGGACAAAGAGTGCTATTATCAACATTAGACGGGAGTTCCCATGAAAAGTGAAGCTGAATTAAAAAAATCTGTTGCAGAATTTAAAAAAGGTATGGTAGATCTGGAAAAGTATCGAAAAGATTCTTTTGTTCCGATTATGAGATACCGGCATGTATATAAGTTTTGTTTTGTAATTTTTACAATATATATAGTTCTTTGGGGCATTTTTATGCTGCTTATGTCAAAACCTATATTTGCACCGCTGATGCAATCTGATATCGGCCACTATCTTACAATGTGGTCAATGCTTCATATGACGACTTTTGCTTTTGTTACGCCTATTTCAGGTGTTTTAATGCTCTTTTGTTTCGGAAAACATTTTCACAGAATTCATGATTATCAGGAACTGGCGAAAGAAATTTATGTCACTACTTTGATGGAATTTTGTTTTCAAGAAGTTGAATACAGGCCTGGAAGAAAAATTCCGGAGAAAATAACAGAAACATTTTTATCTTTTATGCCCCGGCATACAAAGAAAAAATTTGAAGAGCATGTTGAATGCGAACTGGACGGAAATAAGGTACATTTTATCAATGCAGAATTGATTAAAAAAACTGATGAAGCAAAACTTGTCGTTTTCAACGGTCTGGTGATGGAATGCGATTTAAAAGAGAGTATGCATTTTGAAACGTATATTGTTCCAAAAAGGAAAAAAAGATATAACGGGCTTTATAAAATACAATTCGAATCAGATTTCGGCCAGGTTTTTGATGTATATTCCAATGAACATGTTCTCGCCAAAAAATATATTAATGAAATTTTGGGTGCAAAATTGATGAAATTGGTATCGCACATGAACGGCTGCCCGTATTGTGCAATGATTAAAAATAAACTTTATATGACACTGCCGCTCGGATATGACGCATACGGATTGTCTGAAAAAGTTGAAAATGAAATAAAAATATCTGATACGAAACCTATTGTGTCCGTGTTGAAAGATGTGGCCGATATAATTGAAATTATGAGGCCGTATAAGGAATCAAATGTGTAATATGACTCTTCAAAATTACACATGTATTTAATTCATTTTTGTCGGATAATAAATTATAATGAGCTGGTAAAATCATAAGGAGATATACCATGCTTAAATACAGATGTTTAGTTTGCGGCTATGAATATAATCCTGCCGAAAACGGGAATGTTGAGTTTGACAGTCTGCCTGAAGATTGGATTTGTCCTGTTTGCGGAGTGGGAAAAGAGCAGTTCGTAAGAGTCGATTTATAACATCAGGAAAATAAAAGTCTGATTCTATGATTTAATTATATTTATTTAATCAAAATGTCAGGAGTATCTAAGGAATAGTTAATTAAAATGGAGGTTAACAGATTATGAATATGCTGCCGATAAAAGATAATGTATTTTACCTCGGTTCAAAAGATATAAACAGAAAACTTTTTGATCAACTGGTACCGCTGCCGCAAGGAACAAGCTATAATTCATACCTTGTTAAAGGCAGTGAAAAAACAGCTTTGATTGATACTATGTATCCCAAAATGATAGACGAACTGGTGGAAAAGCTGGATAATGGCGGTATTAAAACAATAGATTATATTATCAGCAATCATGCAGAACAAGACCATTCAGGCGCTCTTCCCGTTCTGGTTGAAAAATTCCCTGATGCAAAAATTGTTACAAATGAAAAATGTAAAGACAATATCAAAAACATGCTGCATGTCGATGACGAAAAGTTTATGGTGATAAATGACCGTGATGAACTTTCTCTCGGAGATAAAACAATACAGTTCATTTTTGCGCCATGGGTTCATTGGCCGGATACAATGTTCAGCTATCTTAAAGAAGATAATATGCTGTTCACATGCGACTTTTTAGGTGCACATTATACGCAGTATGATTTATATGCAAATTGTTCAAAATCACTTGAAGAAGCGGCAAAAAGATACTATGCGGAAATAATGATGCCGTTTAGAAATTTTGCAAAAAAATATACGGCTCTTGTTAAAGAAATGAAGGTAGATTTTATACTGCCAAGCCACGGGCCGATTTATGACCAACCGGAATTTATTCTGGATTTGTATGAAGAATGGACATCCGATAAAGTACAGAATAAAGTTCTTATACCATATGTTTCAATGTATGACAGCACTAAAATTCTGGTTGAAGCGCTGGAAAGGAGACTGAAAGATTTCGGTATCAATGTTAAAGTATTTGATTTGATTCATTGTGATGAAGGTGAATTGAGTATGGAACTTGTTGATGCAGCAGGTGTAATCCTGGGCAGCTCTATGGTTCTCGCAGGCCCTCACCCCGCTGCGATTACTACTGCGTACCTTGTAAATGCTCTTCGTCCGAAAATAAAATTCTATTCTATAATCGGTTCATACGGATGGGGCGGAAATCTCACCGGCGCAATTGAGAACATGTTTACTATCGTTAAGCCGGAAAAACTCGATTACGTCATAGTCAAAGGCAAACCGGCTGACAGCGATATTGCGAAAATTGATGAACTGGCCGTATCAGTAAACGAAAAACTAAAACAAATTCTTTAATTATATGAAAAGACCGGAGAAGAAATCCGGTCTTTTTAGATTTTTAGTTATTGTAGTCAATCATTTATGAATTCTGCTAAATCTCTGAAAAGCTGTCTGAATACGATTAAAGCTTTTATTCCCACCCCGGGCTCAAAGAAGGGCGGAACCCAAAAAACATGCCGGATGTCATTCTGAAAGTGCAGAAAAATTAATTTATTTAAAACAGTTAATTTTTCGCACTGTTCAGAATGAC
>CASDVD010000154.1 GCA_949284155.1 uncultured bacterium
AATATGAGAGTAGTTATAGTTGGCGGCGGTGCCTGCGGTGCAAGTGCTGCTGCAAGATTAAGAAGACTTGATGATTATGCGGAGATTATCATTCTGGAAGCGACGGATGAAATTTCTATTGCAAACTGCGGTTTGCCTTATTATACATCTGATGTAATAAATTCCAGAAGCAGCATGATAGTGTCAGGGCCCGGGCGTTTTAAAGAGCTGTTGAATATTGATGTGAGATTGAATTCTAGAGTTACTTCGATAAATAGAGAAGAAAAGTCTGTTGTAATTAATAATGGTGAAAAGCTTGCATATGACAAACTTATTTTGGCATTAGGGGCAAATCCTGTTATTCCTCAAATAGAAGGTGTTGATAATAAAAAAATCTTTACTGTTCGTACATTAAAAAACGGCGATAATATAAAAGAATTATTAAAATCATCAAAGGCGAAGAATGCTGTTGTTATAGGAGGCGGATTTATTGGCGTTGAGATGGCCGAGAATTTTGCGCATCTCGGGTTGAATACAACATTAATAGAACTGTCGGAGCAAATATTGGCACCTGTAGATAGAGAGATTGCTGCCCGTGCACAGAATGTGATGAGGGATAATAACGTAAATTTGATATTATCGGATGGCGTCGCTGCATTTTCTGATGACTTTGTATTTTTAAAATCGGGCGGAAAAATACCCTACGATATTGCAATATTGGCAATAGGCGTGAAGCCGGAGGTTGAACTTGCGAAGTCTTGCGGTTTAGAAACCGGTTTCAACGGCGGATTGATTGTCAATCAACACATGCAAACCTCCGATTCAAATATTTATGCCGGTGGTGACAGCGTTGAAGTAGTTGATTTTGTCAGCAATAAAAAGTCAATCATTCCTCTGGCCGGCCCTGCAAACAGGCAAGGACGGATAATTGCTGATAATATTGCCGGATATAATTCTGTTTATAAAAATTCACAGGGGGCTGCAGTAATTAAAATTTTTAATCTGACTGTTGCTAATGTGGGGAATAATGAAAAACAATTGAAAAGATTGAATATTCCGTATTTGAAAACATTTATTTTTGGTAATTCTCATGCGGGGTATTATCCTGATGCAACAAAAACGTTATTTAAACTTCTTTTTGACAAACAGGGCAAAATACTTGGTGCGCAGGCAGCCGGTTTTAAAGGTGTCGAGAAAAGAATAGATGTAATTTCTGCAATAATGCGAAATAACGGCACTGTTCAAGATTTATTGGATAGTGAACTTTGTTATGCACCTCCTTATTCTTCAGCCAAGGATCCTGTTAATATTCTTGGAATGCACTGTGAAAATATTCTGAACGGATTGGTAAAACCGGCATTTTATGAAGAACTCGACGGTTCTGTATTGATTGATGTTCGGGAAAAAGAATTTTTCGAGGCGGAAACGCTTGATGGCGCAATCAATATTCCTACATCTCAAATGAGAGACAGATTGTCAGAAATTCCAAAAGATAAAAAAGTTATATTATTTTGCAACACAGGTTTTCAAAGCTATGTAGCCTCAAGAATACTTCTTCAAAGAGGATATGAACAAGTGTACAGCCTTACCGGCGGAATAGAGCTTTTCAAAATAATGGAAAAAGACAGAATGGGTAAAGAAAAATCTACTTCTTTTTCTCCTGTATAAATCCGAGTATTCCGTTTATGAAAGTAAGCGGATGAACGGGACATCCGGGTATATAAAGGTCAACAGGGTATTTATTGAAAAATTCTCTGTCTGTTTCACAACTGTTTTGATAAACGCCGCCGGAAATTGCGCAAGCACCGCAAAGAATGACAAGTTTAGGTGCGGGTACTGATTTATAACAATCTTCTAAAGCAAAAGCCATATTTTTAGAGACCGGCCCTGTTATAACTATACCATCTGCATGTCTTGGAGATGCAACAAAATCAATTCCAAATCTGCCCATGTCGAAGTTTACGTTTGAACAGGCATTCAGCTCCATTTCACATCCGTTGCATCCGCCGGCTGAGACCTGACGTAATTTTAAAGAACGTGAAAATAACGAAGTTATTTCTTTTTTTACTTCAATAGCCGTTTTATCAAAGTTTTCACTTGTCGTGTCTTCTGTAATTATAAGATTTTCTCTTTTAGATGCTGCCAGTTTATAAAAATTGCTAAAATTAATTGCATTTTCGCCGCAGATATTTTTACAAGCACCGCAAAATGTACATTTCCCCATATCTATAGACAGAGGATTAGTAGTTAAAGCTCCGGTAGGACAGATATTCAAACATTTTTTGCAGTTATTGCAATTATTGTTTTTAAGAACCGGCAGCCCCCTGAATTGTTCTCTCATAGGTGCATTTTTTATGTCTTTTATGAATTGTTCTCCTTGATAAATTCTGGATTTTAAAGTATCAAACATAATTGTATTTCCTTGTATATTTATAAATCATTTCCGCAATAAGACAGGTTGAAGCTTTTATTACAAAGCGGGAAGTCTGATATTCCGTTGTTTCTTACCGCCAATGCCAGTCCGTACCAGTTATTGAAAGAAGGGTCTTTTATTTTATATCTTGAAAGTGCGCCGGTATTGTCAGTCATTGCAATATGGACAATTTCACCTCTCCAACCTTCAACGATAGATACAGTAAAGACATCTTTCGCATTTTCTTTATTCAAGATTTCATATCCGTAATTTATATCTTCATCTGTATAATTTTTTAGTTTTTCAAAAATTTTGTTAACAATGCATAAAGATTGTTTAATTTCAGTATATCTGAGTCTAAATCTGGAATTTACATCTCCGGTTCCGTTAAAATCATTTCTCTTTATGTTGAGCTCTGTCATCCACTTGTCAGGAAAATCAAAACGTGAATCCAGATTAACCCCTGAAGCTTTTGCCGCCATACCGACAAGACCTGCTTCAACAGCACGTTCAGTGCTTACTGTTCCGGTTTTTTCCAGTCTTGACATTACGCTTGAGTTTTTAAGCATCGTTTTAACCATTCTGTCAACATCACTTTCGACTTTAGAAAGTGTTTTGATTGCTCTTTCAATTTTTTCGCTGCTTAAATCATAATTTACTCCGCCAACGGTTATAAACCCTCTTCCGAAGCGGCTGCCGCAGAATTCAAGCATTGTATTTATTACTAATGTTCTTGTTGCACCAAAAACGGACGCTCCCATTAGATAAGCTATATCACCTGCGATTGCGCCTAAATCCCCTATATGAATTGCCGCTCTTTCCATTTCGAGCGCCAGTTTCCTTATTAACTGTGCTTTGTTTGAGATTTGTATATCTTTTAATAACTCTATTGTATTAGAATATGCCGTGTTATATGCAATTACACTGTCTCCGCAGATAGATTCAGCCAGCTGGTTGGACGGATTTTTAATCATCAGTTCTTCAACACCTCTATGCTGGTAACCGAGCATAATTTCTAAATGATACACTGTTTCTCCGTTACACATGAATCTGAAGTGTCCGGGCTCTATAACACCGGCATGAATTGGCCCGACAGCGACCTGGTGGACTTCATCACCCTGCATTTCGAAAAACCGGTAATTTTTTTGATTTTTTCGTACAGGTTTAAGCCAGGGGTGATGCAGCGGCTCTATACCGAATTCTTCAAAAAATTCTCTTTCAAATATATGGAAAGCCGGAATTTCAGGGGTTATTGATTCGTATGATTTTTCTGTCTTTTCAAAAACAGCTGACGAAATATATAAATCGCCTGCTTTGTCATCAGCCAGTACAACAAAAAGTCTGACTTTTCCGCTGCCCCAATCTTTTCCGAAAAATCCCACAGGGCGTTTATTTAATTCTATTATTTCTTTTCTTAAGTCTGACATTGTTAATATAGGAATTTCTGACAGATTTAATTTTGTATTATTTTTAGTTTTAATCCAGTTCATTATTTAGTCCTTGTCTATTAAATTAAAATCCTGAAACTGCTAATCTGATAATATTATTTAATACAGGCGGTATATAAACACCAAGTACAAAGACAATCAGAAGCATTATTGCCTGCGGAATGTACATTGATACTTTTATTTTTTGTTTATTATTTTCAATAATATTTTTCTTATCTTCACTGACTTCTCCATATACCATTTTTATGACTGCTCTGCTTATGCCGTAAAGTATTACAGTAAGAAGGAAAATAAATAGTAAACAGAGTAAATAGCGATGTTCAAAAATCATAGCTTTTATAATTAAAAATTCGCTTATAAACAAAATTGAAGTCGGAAAAGCACAGATTGCCAGAAACGAAAGAATCCATAGCCATCCTGTTTTGGGTTCTGCACTCATCATTCCGCTTACAGATTTGATACGTTTTGATTCAAATAGTTCCAAAATATTTCCGGAAGTCAGGAAAAATGATGCTTTTGCCAGAGAGTGGCCTATAAGATGAAGCAGAACCGCATAGTATGCAGCCGGCCCGAGAGAGGTACCGAGTACGAGAATGCCCATATTTTCTATTGAAGAATAAGCGAGCATTCTTTTGTAATTCTTTATATGATAGACAAATACGGCAGTAACAAACAATGATAATATACCCATTATCATTAGTATCAATCTTGCGTATGTATCACATTGTGCAATATTCATAATTTTGAAAACTCTGACGATAACAAGAAAAGCTGAATTTAATAATGTAGCTGACAGCAAAGCTGAAATCGGTGAAGGTGATTCTGAATGCGCATCAGGCAGCCAGAAATGTACAGGCGCCAGCCCCATTTTTGTTCCGAAACCAAAAGCAATGAATACAAAGGAAAGCTTTAGCCATAAGGTATCAAAACTTTTCGCATGAGAGTATAATTCAGCATAGTTTAATGTATTTATATTTCCTGATGAAATATTCAGGAATATTATGCCTGCAAACGCTAATGCGATACCTATTGAACAAATAAAAACATACTTCCAAGCCGCTTCAATTGCATTTTTTGTTCTGTTGAAATAAATCAAATATGCGCTTGTTAATGTGGTTGCTTCAATAAATACCCAGGATATTCCTAAATCCGTGCTTAATATAGTACCTGTCATTGCCCAGACAAATGCCATGGTCATTAACCAGTAAAGGCAGATTTTTTTGTCATTTATTTTTATATTGCTAAATACAGGCAGCTGCTTTGAATATCCGTTGTTGTATATTGTCACCATTAAAAAGACGAAAGACAATATGAGCAAAAAGAGCTTGTTTGTGCCGTCAACAGCAAAATATCCTGTGAACTTTTCAGCATGTGAGCCGAAGGTTAAAACTAATGTAATTATAAAATGCAATAGTGCATAGAGGTTGAGCATGAAGTTATCAAAAGCTCTTTTTCTTACAATAAGCATTAAAAGTCCGGCTATTACCGGAAATATCAAAATTGTATTAATCATTGTATTCATAGTCCTTTAATTCTGATAAATGCGACACTTCAAGATCTTTAAACTCTTTATTTATTTCATTTACAAATAATCCTAATATGTAAACCGCAATAAATACATCAAGCAGTACGCCGAGGCTTACTAAAATCGGCATTTCTTTTGCTACAGAAAGAGAAAGTAAAAAGATTCCGTTTTCCATTGTAATGAATTCTATTACGTTGGAAAGTATTTTATGTTTGATTGTAATGAGCCATAAGCTTATGACAATAGTTGCGGCTGATACACCAAAATATATAGGTGAAATCATCTTCATCGGCTCAATACAATAATTTGCGGCCAAAAATCCTCCCATAAGTATAACACTGGCAATGACCAGACAATAAAAGTGAGGTATATTGGCTTCATTGTCCCTGTTTGCATGAGTCTTTTTGAGTATTTTGTACAAAAACCATGGAATGATTACTGATTTGACCACAAGTGTTTCAACTGTTAAAAATGCAAGGTTAAGTAACGGCGTGTGCTTGTAGCCGCACAAGCAAATTAAAAATAGTAATATCCCCTGAATAATTAATAATCTTATATGTGCTATAATTCTGCTTGTTGCTGCAAGATACAGCATTGTTAAACCGAATAAAATTATAAAACCGTTTTCCATTATCTGTTCCTTAACCTCCAAACATTTTTGCAACTACAAGAGATAAAACAACCAGTGCAAAAGAACTCATAATAAATATAAATTCAAATACATGTGACATTCTTATTCTTGCCGTTGCTGATTCAACAGTACCGATTAAAAGCGAAATCGCAAGTATTGTCAGTGTATAACCCAATGCGTAATATCCTGTGCCGATATTGTGGGGTATTATTACTGCTGCTATTAATGATGATATTAACAGCATTTTTATTCCTGCACCCCAGCTTATCAACGCTAAATCAGCTGCTGAATTATCAAGTATCATTACTTCATGAATCATCGTCAATTCAAGGTGTGTTGCCGGATCGTCAACCGGTACTCTGCAGCCTTCAATTAATATCATTAAAAATAAGGATATAACTGTGAAAATGATGATTAATATTCCGTAGTCGCCTGAGTTTGAAATTATTTTGCTTAAACTGTCAAATGTATAATTCCCGCTCATAGCCATAATTGATGCGATTATTATAAAAAATGCCGGTTCAACAATTGATGTAAAACTTGCTTCTCTTGAAGCTCCCATACCTTCAAAGCTGCTGCCTGTGTCCATTGCTCCGATTAGTGAGAAAAATTTTCCCAGCCCCAGAATATATGCAAATACTATCAATCCCGCCGGTATATTAATGAGTGCTCTTCCGTCAGAAAGCGGAACAAAAAGTGCAGCGAATAATACGGACGATATTGAGATAATCGGTGTAATTCTAAAAACAGCAGAGGTGGTTTTGCTTATTACAAAATCTTTTTTCATTAACTTTATAAAGTCATACAACGGCTGAAAAATTGAAGCACCCTTTCTTCCGCCCCAGAATGCTTTAGTTTTTCTTATTATCCCAATCATAACGAAAGGGAAAAATAAAATGATTATTAAATTTAAAAGTTTCATAAACATCTTTGAAATTCCTATCTTTTTGCTATATAAACAGACTTCCCGCTATGATTAAAACTAAAAATAAAAGTCCGTATTTGATATATGTTTGAAGATTTCCGTTTTGCAGTTTTTCAAATTTTGTTAAAAACCATTCATCGAATTTTAGTAAAGGTTTCAACAAATAAGCTTCTTCAATGTCTTCAATGTGCAAGCTAAAGTGAGCACCGTCAGGAAAGAGCTTTCTTGGCTTTTCAATATCAAAAACTTTTTTGAATAAGGGTTTGAGCATTGATAAAAACGGGCTAGCATATGATGATGCGGTATATTGCATATGGTTGTTAGGTCTGTTAAATCCGCAGCCCCAGGTTTTGTGCATTTCAATTTTTTTACCGCTCAAAAATTTGATTGCTGCCAATATGCATATAAAAGCAATAAATGCGAAAGATACTATTGATATTGTCTGCAAAATTGATACCGGCTGTGCTGCAATGACTGTTGGCTCTATAAACACCGAAACCGGTTTTAAGAGTAATTTAAAAACATACTGAGGGAATAGTCCGATAACCAATGTCAACAGTGCCAGAAAACACATAGGCAAAGTCATAGACAAATCCGTATCTGAGCTTACGTTTTGTGCATGCTCACTTCTTGGCAGTCCCAAAAATATGATACTAAATGCTTTTGTAAAGCATAATATAGCCATCGTTCCGACTAAGGCTAAACCGGCTATTGCAAAAATTAAAGCAATAAATGCGAAAAAGCTGTGTATAGACAGTCCTTTCATCATTCCAAAATAAACAAGAAATTCGCTGATAAATCCGTTAAAAGGCGGCAGACCGCAGATTGCAACGGAACCGATGAGGAATAAAACAGCGGTATATGGCATTTTTTTTATTAACCCTCCAAGAAGCTCTACATTTCTTGTATGAGCTTTGGTGTAAACGCTTCCTGCCGAAAGGAACAATAACTCTTTAAATATGGAGTGATTCAGAATATGCAAAATACCTCCGGCAAATCCCAGCACGGCAACTAATTTGTTTCCGTATGCCATACCAAGCATCCCCGTACCTATACCTATACCGATAATGCCTATGTTTTCTATACTGTGATATGCCAGTAATCTTTTTAAATCATGCTGTGTAATCGCATAAAGTACTCCATATAATGCGGATAGGACTGAAAGGCTCAAGACAATGAATCCTGCTGTCTTTGATGGTAAGCCTATTAATACCAACATTCTCAGTATTCCGTAAATACCTGTTTTTATCATAACACCTGACATTACTGCACTCACATGGCTCGGAGCGGCGGGGTGTGCGTCCGGCAGCCAGTTGTGAAAAGGAACAAAACCTGCTTTGGTTCCGAATCCTATAAAGGCTAAAATAAATACAATGTTCGCCAGTTTTTGATTTGATTTTAATATCAGACTGAAACTGCTGAAGTCTAAACTTCCGGATTTAATTGCACAAAGTGCAAATGCAATAATTATAAAGAGTACCGAAATATGCATGAATACTAAGTATTTTATTCCTGCCTTCAATACATCTTTTTTTTCATTTTCGAATATGACAAGAAAAAAAGAACTGAGCGACATAATTTCCCAGCAGATTAAAAACATTAGTGCATTTTGGCAGGTAACAACAGCAATCATTGAAAAAATCAGTGCAATCATAAATATCATATGGGCGCCAATTTTTTTGTTTTTTTCAATATAAGGTTTCAAATATCCTTTTGCATAAATAACAGATGTTATGCTCATTATTGTAATAACTGCTATAAAAAATGCTGAAAGCGGGTCAATGACAAAATTTACTGCGCCAAAGACAGGATTGAAGTTAAATGTTTTTATTATTGGTTGTGAGCTAATGAGAACTTTAGTCGCCGGCACAAGCATTGTAATACTTCCCAACAAAAGCATTAATATTCCTGCAAAATAACTATTCATAAAAATATTCCATCCCGTTATTATGTGTTTAAGTCTTAATATTGATTTTATTTAAAAAAATCGGCTGAATGTGTAACGTGTATTGTTTTAAATCTAACAAGGATTAAAGTCAAGTATAAAATTTTTTGTACTTCCCTCTTGAATTTAGAAATTGAGGTAATACAATTTTAAACGCACTAGACCAAAACTGTTGGTTTTTTATAAACAATTTAAGAGTTTAACGAGACAATATATCTGCCCCGTGCTCGTCGAAAATGTTTTTCGACAGGTTGTTTAGTTTGAGAGATAAATAATAAAAGGAGATTCACAATGTCAGAGCAACAGACTTTTGACGCACGGGATTGTGTTACACCTAACAGTGTCGCACATGAGTTAGCTGATCAGGTTATGCCTGCCAAGGCAAATTTTAGAAAATCAAAGACTTTTGTACTTGCAATTGCAGCAGGTGCATTGATTGCTTTTGGTGCACAGGTTTCTTTAACTGTTATGACCGGAACTGCTGAAAATTTAAGCTGGGGTATAGCAAAACTCGTTGGTGCAATGACTTTTGCTACAGGTCTTATGATGGTTGTACTCACAGGTTCTGAGCTGTTCACCGGTAATGTTATGATGACGTTGTCCGTTATAGAAAAGAAAACCAGTTTTGCCAAATTATTAAGAAACTGGACAATCGTTTATGCCGGTAATTTTATCGGTTCATTATTAATTGCATTTTTAATATATTATTCCGGTTGTTCTCACAATTCACACGAGGCCCTCGGTGTTTTGAGCCTGACTACTGCTTACCAAAAGGTTAATTTAACCTGGGTTGAAGCTTTTACACGTGGAATACTTTGTAACTGGCTGGTTTGTCTGGCTATTTGGATGGCTTCTTCTGCCAGATTGGTTATCGGAAAAATATTTGCAATTTTCTTTCCTATTATGACATTCGTTGCTTCAGGATACGAACACAGTATTGCTAATATGTTTTTTCTGACAAACGGTATCTTTGCAAAACATTCTGCGGCTATAGTTGCCGCTTCCGGTTTGAGTGCTGAACAGCTGAGTACTTTGAATATTAAATCTTTATTCTTGAGCAACCTTATTCCTGTTACTTTGGGAAATATTGCCGGTGCGATTGTGTTCGTTGTTTTACTTTTCTGGACAGCGTACTTAAGAGACGACCATAAAAAATCTGAAGATATAGAAAATGTAATAGAGTCTAAATAAGTAAAACTGCGGCGGTAACATGAACACCGCCGCAGTTTTTATTTGATATATTTATTGTCTTTTTTATACAATATAAGAATAAGATATAGTGCCGTGAAAAAGATTATATTAATTTTAACAATAATTTTATTATTTGACTCCCGAGCATTTGCTCAGGAGACGATAAATCTTGATTTAGAGGACAATCATTCTTTTATTGAACAGATTGTACAAAATCAAAACAATGCCGAAGATGATCAGGTGGTTGATTACGTATCGATGTCAGAGGCGGATAAACAAAACGCAGCTGCTGATAATACAATTTACAGGAATAAGGTTTTTCACAGTACAGTTACAGAAAATATAGAACAAACTCCGGTTAATCCTCAATTTTCGTTATTTACGGCGCTGGCTGAAACGGCCAAAAGTGTTTATAATCTCGAAATTGAACGAACTGATGTTCCTGAAGCTTTATTAAAAGATCAGTTAACTTTTCATTTTGAAAAGGGTGTTCTGGATAATGTTCATATTTGGTCTGCATACCAGATGAATTTTTCTACAAATATTCCCGAGCGTGGCGATACGGATTCTAAATTTGATGTAGGGCTTATAAATATACTTATTGACGGGCAGTTTAAGGGCGGTAAAGAAAATTTTAGAATAATGTTGGATCCGACGCACCGTTCAAGTCATATACCTTTTATGGAACCATTTTTTCAGGATTTGTACATAGAGTCGCACAGACTTGCGCATACAAATATTTTGGTTGGTAATTCCAGACCCGGTGTAGGTATAGAAGGTGCTCAGTCTCCTTATACACTTGCTTTTATAAATCGTTCTCAAATCTCCAGAAATTTGGCCAATATCCGCAAATTTGGCGTCAGAGTCAGGGGTGACTATTCTCTGATGGATTATGATGTGGGTATTTATAGTTCTTCTACTAATTTTACTTCATTTTTTCCGGGGCATGAATTTGATGCGTGGATGAATTTGAAACCGTTAGGAAAGACTGACGGCCGTTATGGAAAACTTGTTGCCGGCGGCGGTATTTCTTCCGGTGACAAGCATGATACGAGTTATATGGTATCCAGCGCTTATGCCGGATATGATTATAAAAAGTTTTGGACTAAATTTGAATATGCTCATGCAAATGGTTCAAACGGCGGTTCCGGTCTTACAAATAAAAAATCAGAAGGGCTTTTCGTCACTGTGGGTTATCATTTGACTAAAAAATTGGAGATTCTTGCCAGATATGATGAATTTAATCCTGACAGAATGATTAGGAATAACAAAATGAGAGAATATACCTTGGGTACAAATTATTATCTTAAAGGTCAGGCTTTGAAACTTATTTTTAATTATATTTATTGTCAGAATGATTCAAAAACCGACTCGCACAGACTTCTTGTCGGCACTCAAATTCTGATTTAGATTAAATATTTTTTTAATACCTTATTTAATTCTTCAGGAGTTTTGATTAGTGAAGTTCCCCAATAGCGGTCAATTTTTTCTTTTTGTTCAGTTGTTATATTTTCACTGAAGGTGCTGAATAATTCTTCCAGCTCAAGAATATAATCATTGTTGCTGTTAAATGGTTTTAAAATTATTGACTGTTCATTATTATCAAGTGTATTTAATTTTTTATCAAAAGTATATTTAATCTCTGTTTTTATAAAATAGTTAGGTTTGTTCATAAATACGGAATAACCTGTATGTGTGCCGATTGAGTTGCTTACTGTCATATCAGACAGCTCTATTATATTTTTTAATCTGCTTAAGAAAAACGGAGAAAATATATTTCCGGCACAAACACATTCATACCCTTGTTCTATATAGGGAAGATGCTTTTTATCAACAATATCTTTCCAATACAAACATACTCTGACGCTGTCAAAATCCTTTTTTAATTTTTCTATTTCTGAAATAAAATACCTGATATTAAATTCCGGAGAACTCCAATCTGTTGAGTGTGTCGGGAATACAAGTAAATTTCTTCCAAGACGCAGCTTTTCAGCTCTTTTTTGTTTTTCATTTAAGTATGATTTTGCGTAATGTATATATGGGCCTATTGGAATAATTTCTTTGTCTGTATGTTTTTCCAATACTTCTTTTCTGTATTTTGAAAATGTAATGATTGCCTTTGCGTTATTTTTTATATCATTTTCGTAAAAATAGTCTTTTAGTAAATATACTCCATGTTCTATTGTTGCATTCAAGTTTTTGAATATATCAATGCCGGCATATTCTTTTAAAATAAATTCATTCTGGTAGTATTTGTTTTGGTCATACAGAAAGACACTTGAGAGATGCCTTTCAGGTTGTGCTATTTTTTCTATTTCGTAGTATTTTGTGGTCTTAAAATTTTTTCGTTCTTTTAAATATGTTTTTAAATCTGAAAACTTGTTTTGGAATTCAGGATTTTTAAAAATTTTGTATAATATTTTATAATAACTTTTTTTCAAAGAACATAAAAACATTTCATGGTCTCCTTGTTTCTTCAATCAGCTCTTCGGAGAGCGGAGTTCCAAAAGAAATATCTACAGAAGCCGTTTTACCCAGTATATTTGTATAATATTTGGGGTGTAAGCCTAGACCGGGTCTTATTGACTTGATATTTTCAGACGTAAATCTTTCACCTCTTTTTATATCCTTTACAGCATATAACGAGCGTGCAAATTTACGGTTCTTATAATTTATTGTGTAATCAACACTGCCGAGAGCAACTTCTGTTTCTCTTACGGCTGCAATCATTTCTTTGAATTCCTGTAGATTTAAAGAAAATCCCGAATCTGCGCCGCCCAGATCCCTATCAAGTGTAAAATGCTTTTCAATGACCTGTGCACCTAATGCGACTGCTGTGACAGGCGGGATTAAACTCATTGAATGGTCTGACAGGCCGATTTTTACACCCTGCGGGGAAAACCGGTCTATCATATCTTTTATTGTAATCAGGTTCATTTCTTCCAATTTAGCAGGATAAGAGGACACACACTTTAATATTGTAATATCGTTATTACCGACGGATTTGCATGTGTCAATGGCTTCTTGAATTTCTTCAAAAGAAGATATCCCGACTGATATAATCATTGGTTTGAGTTTTTGGGCGCAATATTTTATCAACGGAAAATCAAAAGCCTCATAACTTGCTATTTTATATCTTGAAACATTTATACTTTCCAAAAAATCTACTGCTGTATAGTCAAATGGCGTTGAAAAAAAATCTATACCTATATCATCGGCATATTGTTTTAATTCAGCCTGCCATTCCCATGGGGTATAGGCTTTTTGGTACAATGAGTACAAATTTTCACCTTTCCACAGATTGTCTTCATCTTTTATTTGAAACTCATCGTTAGAACAGTCGATTGTTAATGTATCAGCTGTATAAGTTTGAATTTTTACTGCATCTGCACCTATTTCATGTGCTGATTTTATAATTTTCTTTGCCAGATTTATATCACCGCAATGATTTGCTGACATTTCAGCTATGATATACACAGACATTAACATGCTCCTTTGTTCTTTACGAGTACGGAGGCCACTTCTATTGCATTAATAAGGCTGTTATCATTTGCCGTGCCTTTACCTGCTTTACCGAATGCTGTTCCGTGGTCAACGGAAACTCTTATAATCGGAAGCCCGAAAGTTATATTCACACCTTTGACTTCTGTCCATTCGCCTTTTTCATTCAGAGTGAAGCCCATTTGTTTTATTGGTATATGCCCTTGGTCGTGATACATAACGACAACACAGTCATACATTTTCGCCAGTGCTTTTGAGAAAATTGTATCTGCACTAATTGCTCCGAACGCATTTATTCCTTCAAGTTTTGCCTGTTCTACAGCAGGATTAATGTATTTTATTTCTTCATCACCAAATAAACCGTTTTCTCCGGCGTGTGCATTTAAACCGCAGACTCCTATTTTAGGGCTTTTTATTCCCAGTGACAGGCAGGCATGATGGGCAACTTTTATTGTCTTTAATACATTTTCTTTCGTAATGAGTTCTATAGCTTTTTTCATTGAAACATGAGTCGTCACATGTGCAACTCTAAGATTTCCATGTGCAAGAATCATTGAATAGTCTTTTGTATTAGTTAATTTTGCAAACATTTCCGTATGACCCGGATATGGATAGCCGGCCAATTTAAATGATTCTTTATTTATTGGTGCCGTTACAGTTGCATCAACTTCATTATCAAGTGCCAGCTTAATAGCTTTTTCAATTGCTTTTCCGGCAAGCATTCCGGATTGTTTTTGTACTTTCCCGTATTCAAGTTTTTTTATATCAAAGTCTTCAAAAACTTCAATCAAATTGATTGTTTTTTCATCACAAACAGCATCATCGACATTATCAATTTTGTTTATTTTCAAATCTGCTTTAGCAATCCGGATGCCGTCTGCCAGTACGTCATAGTTTCCGATAACTATCGGCAAAACTCCGTCGAATTTTTTACTCAGTGCTTTTGCTGTAATTTCACTCCCTATTCCGGAAGGGTCGCCGATTGTTATTGCTATTTTTATCATTGTTTATACTGCCTCGGTATTTATTTTTAGAATATTTAAAACTTTTTCTTCCAATTCTTTCATTTTTTCATAAGTTTCTGCGCAAATTATCACATAGCCTACTCTGTTTGCGCAATGTTTGCAGCTTTCGACTATGTCACCTGGTTTTACGTTTAATATGATTTGTTTTACGCCTTTTGTTTGTTTTAATTCTTCCAAACCTTCAATTGAAATAATTTTACCGGGTTTAGGAAAAGGGCAGACGGTTTTTGTGTATTTAACCCATTTGGGAATCAAATCACGAAAATCAAGTTTGTTTCCGATTGCGATGTCAATTGTTGCTTTAATTAAGTTTATTCCGAATGAATACGGTTTTCTGTATTGCGAATCGAATCCGCCGGACAATCGTGCTGTTATTTCAATGATTTTGGGTTCTCCGTTGCAAAGAATCAAATCGCCTTTAAAGGCACCTTTGTCTATACCCATTGCCTTGGCAGCGTCAGCCATCAATTTGTACATTTTTTCCTGTATTTCCTCCGGGAGTCTCGAGGGGGTAACAGAGCCTGTTTGTACTGCAAATTCTTTTGAATAGTCAAATTCTCTGTCTGATATACCGGCCGGATATAATATGTTTTCGTAAACCACTGTATCTACGCTAT
Source organism: uncultured bacterium (assembly GCA_949284155.1). Classification (GTDB taxonomy): domain Bacteria; phylum Cyanobacteriota; class Vampirovibrionia; order Gastranaerophilales; family Gastranaerophilaceae; genus Spyradomonas. The sequence continues at coordinate 15,201 of CASDVD010000154.1, forward strand.
ACTCTTCTCCTACCAGTAATTCTTCAAGCAAAATTCTTTTGTCATAGAAACTGTATTTTTGGGACTCCTGACAGGCTGCTAATAATTCATTTTTGTTTTGTATAATACGAACACCTCTCGATGCAGAGTTGTCGGTACTTTTTACAACAAGAGGATATCCGATTTCTTCTGCTTTCAAAATTGCTTCTTCATAATTATTTGCGTATGCAAATTTTGGCCCCGGAACATTAAATTTTGCCAGTCTTTCTCTCATTCTTATTTTATTATTGCAATCGTTTGCGCTTTCAACATTGATACCCGGCAAATTCAAAGCTTCCGCAATTTTAGCTACCGTGAGTTCTACATCGCAGCCTTGCGTATAAACACCTGCTACGTTATGAGTTTTAGCGAATTCTTTGGCTTTTTCGACGGCTTTATCTATATCTTTTGTTGAAACGAGATATTTTTTATCCGCCAGTTTCATTGCCGGTGCATCTTCACTCATATCCATAAGGCAGACCTTCAGACCCATTGAATGAGCAACTTCAACAGCTGGAACCTGTAGTATGCCTCCTCCGATAATAATTATATATTTTTCCATTTATACTTCCTCAAGCAAATTTATTAAGTCAATTATATCAAAAATATTATATTCAGCCTCAAAATCTTTAGATAATTTTAAATTTTTGTATTCTCCCTGAACAATTCTAACTGAATACATACCGGTTTTTTTAGCAGGAATAAAATCTCTTCCCGGATCATTGCCGATATAAATGCACTCCTGCGGGTTTGCTCCGGTATTGCCCAAAAAATAGTTAAATGCTTTTTCAGAAGGCTTTCTGTGTTCTACGCCAAATTCGTCAGTATATATTACTTGGCTGAAATAAGGTTCTATACCCAAATTTTGGATTTTATATTTTTGAATTTCAACAGGGCCGTCTGTTATTATTGACAGTATGTATTTTTGTTTAACCAGATACTCCAAAACTTTGACTGTATTTTTATATGGCTGAATATTAGGTTTTGTTTCTTTGAATTTTTTTATTATTTCACTAAGGCGGGCTTTGCCGTCTATTTTTAATTTTTCGAATAAATCATCGTAAATATGTCTGTATTCGATTCCTTTATTATCTAATATTATGTCGAGTTCTTTTTTCAAAATATCTTTAGAAACATCGAAATATTTTTGTATTATTTCACAACTATTATGCAGGCATTGTCTTGTATATTCAGCCTGCGGGTATAGCGTGTCATCTAAATCAAATATTATATGTTTTATTTTGTTCATTATTTTAATTTACAATAGTATGTAATACTCCGCCCCAGCCCAAGTTCAGCAAAACTTTCATAAAATTTTAAAACTTTGTCTACATTGAGTTTTGACAGATATAAATCAAAATCACGTACAATAGAATAGACAAGTTTCCCCTTTGCAGGCTCCTTATCATAGTTTAATAGATCGTTTAGCATAAATATATCAATGGGAAACTCCGCAATTTTACTTACGACTTTAAGTCCCATCTTATCTATAAATAAAGGAAAAGTTTCTGTATTAAAAAAATTTAAGTGAGCCGGATATCCGAGCCAGCGTCCGTATCGCATTTGATTTGAATCAACAAGTGTTTTTTGAAGCTCGGAAAAATCATTTGGTACAGTTATTACAAGAATACTTTCAGACGTCATTCCTTTTTTTATCAGTTCTATTAATTCTTCAGGGTTTAATACATGTTCCAATGTCGAAATCAAAGTCAGTATATCAAATTTTTGAGAGGAAAATTCTTTTTCTGATATTTCGAATAAATCGCCCTGAATATGTGTTCTTGATAATTCCGGGAAGAAATTATCAATCGCATTTGTATAATCACAGGTTTTTACGTTTAAGTTCCTTTTGAAAAAGTTGTATGACAGGAACCCTTCTCCGCAAGCAATATCGTACACTGTTTTTGCTTGCGGAAAAAGCTGCATCGCTTTTTCCGCAATTAAATTACATATAAATTTTTTATGTTTAAGCTCTTTGGCATCGTATTTTACTTTATAATTTCCGTGTTCTTCCTGAAAATATTTATTTTTATAGTATTCCGCCAGTTCTTTTTCAGAAGGTTTTTCTTTAAATGTTATGTAGCCGTTTTCGGTTTCTATTACTTCATGTATTTTTTCAGGCATTTGATATCCTCCATAAAGTCATCCAGATTTTCTTTAGAATTTTTATTTGTTTCAATCGAGATATATTTATTAGTGTCTATTATATCAAATATTTTAGTAAAGTTATAATCTCCGGTTCCTATATGCATATGTTTGTCGACTGAGCTGTCAATGTTGTTGTCGCTTAAATGATACATGGACGGTTTAAGGTTATTAAACTCTTTTAGATATGCATACGGATTAAAACCCTGAGAATTGGCGGAGCATATTGCATGTCCTATATCAAGACAGAATCCGCAGCCTGTTTCTTTTATGACTTTTTCTATTTCTTGCGGGGAATATCCTCTGCATAACTTTTTTTCACCAAGAGGTGCACGATAGGGCTTATTTTCGATTAGAAAATTTTTGGGTTTTATTATATTTAATTGGCGTATCGTTTCTTTTATATCGCCTTCAATTCCTCCGTGAACAACTGTATAACCGGCATTTAAGTTTTTTCTGTACAGCTCAACTTCTTTGTATATTTTTTGATTGTATTCGAATTTTTCTTGTACAGCCAAATTTAAGCCATGTGCAAAATGAGGTGCATGAAGCATAAAAGGTATATCAAGATTCGCCCATTTAGAGATTTGATTTGTGCTGTCCGGTACGATATAAAGTTCTATATAATCGTATATTCCTTTATTATAAAGTTCTTTGGCTGCTTGCAGATAATAATCAGTATTCACAGACCATAATTTTAAGCCCGATTTATACATTATGAAGCATCCTGTATTTTAATTCCGCCATTGTCCAATCATCAGATGTATCTATATCCTGCGCTCTTTTTTCATCGATTTCATACATGGCTATTTTTTGTTTCGTAAGGTCGCTGCCCAAACTCAACCCGTCGGATGTGTAAAATCCGAACATTCCGGCATCGTGGTATGTTTTTTCCAAATCCTGCGAGCGTGAATTTGCATACTGTTTTTCTCTGTATATCAGCAAACCTTCTTGATTTTTTACCAGTGCTCTTTGTATTGGGAATGAGTATTTTACAACAGGCATTAATAATGTAGCATTACTGGTTCTGAACTTTTCAAACGCCTCTTTTAGAATATCTCCGTTTAAAAATGGTGCACAGGGATAAATGAATGCACAATTTTCAAAATTGATTCCGTTTTTTTTGTATCTGTCTGTAACTTCTATAAGCACATCGATTGTGGCTGAATTATCATCCGAGTTTTCCGCACTCCTGTAAAAAGGTACCTTTGCGCCGAACTTTGCTGCTATATCGGCAATCTCTTCACTGTCTGTTGAAACCATAATTTCATCAAAAATTTCAGAATTCATTGCTGCTTCTATTGAGTAGGCAATTATGGGTTTTCCTAAAAAATTTTTTATATTTTTTTTAGGTATTCTTTTGCTTCCTCCTCGTGCAGGTATGATTGCAATCGTGCTCATAGTATACTTTTTATCCTTTTTGTTATTTCAACAATATCCTCATTTGTAAGTTCCGGATATAAAGGTAGTGATATACAGTGATTGTAATAATCTTCCGCAACGGGGTAATCACCTTTTTTGTATCCGAATTTTTCTTTATAATACGGCTGCAGGTGAACGGGTATGTAGTGAACTTGCAGATTTAATCCTATTTCTCTTGCTTTAAAATAGAAATCTTTTCTGTTTTCTATCATTATGGGATAAAGATGAAAGCAGGCGTTTGAAAATTCTGCTTCTTCAATGTGCGGGAGGCTTAAGTTTTCATTATAAAAATTTACTATTTCTCTTCTACGCTTTTTAAAGCTTTCCAGTTTTTTTAGCTGTGAAATGCCAAGAGCTGCCTGAATATCTGTCATACGATAGTTGAATCCCAATTCTCTCATTTCGTATTCCCAAGTCTGCTTCATTGCTCCGTCTTTATGCATCCCATGAGAGCGCAGAGCTAAAAGTTTTTTATACAAATTTTCACTATTTGTTGTAATAGCCCCGCCTTCTCCAGTTGTAATCGTTTTTACGGGATGGAAAGAAAATACTGTCATATCTGAATACTTACAAGAGCCGACTTTTGTATCTTTATAGTTTGAACCTATTGCATGTGCGGCATCTTCAATTATGGATAAGTTATTTTTTTCAGCAATCTCATATATTTTTTCCATGTCGCAGGATTGTCCGGCAAAATGTACAGGTACAATGACTTTTGTTTTTTTTGAAATATGTTTTTCAATTTCATTGGGATTAATATTGATTGTCTTTTTGTCAACATCTGCAAATCTGACAGACGCTCCGGCATACAGTGCACAATTTGCGCTGGCCAGAAATGTAATAGGAGTTGTAATAGCTTCATCTCCGTTTTTGATTCCCAGAGCCAGCATTGCAATATGCAATCCGGCTGTTGCACTGGAAACTGATACACAGTATTTTGCACCTGTGTATTCACAAATTGCCTCTTCAAACTCTCTGACTTTAGGGCCGCATGTCAGGTAATCAGAATCTAATACCTCCAAAACCGCTTTTTTATCCGAGTCATCTAAAAATTGTTTTCCGTAATTGTATACTTTCACAGTTTAGACCTATTAAATTTATTTCTACTTTCCAAACAATTATAACATTAAATTTTATAATGTTTTTATTAAACGGTATAAACATTGTAATTCTGTATTGGTCAACTTGCTGATTTTGTTTATAAATTTTTCTTTTATCTGTTCTGAATTGCTGAAATGTTCAAACTGGAAAAGTTCATATGCATTACAATCTAATACAGTAATGATTTTTTCTAAATTTTCAGAAGAAGGAAAGGTCTGTCCTGTTTCGATTTTACTAAGGTTCCTTGGACTTATGTTGATTAATTCTGCAAAAGCCTCTTGATTCAAATGCTTTGCTTTTCTTAGTTCCTTTAATCTTTTTCCAAAATTTATTTTTAATTTCACAAAGCAATTCCTTTCTTTTATTTCAAGAGTAATAAAACGAAAAGAAAATTTGGAGGATGCTATGTATCTATTGATAATAATAATTAGTCATGATATATCTGATAATTAATATAAATTGATGAGAGTTTTGGATATTAGAAATGGAATACTCTGTTAAAGTATCAATAATAGTTCCTGTATATAATGCTTCCAAGTATTTGAGAGAGTGTCTTGATAGTCTGATAAATCAGACATTAAAGGAGATCGAAATCATTTGTATAAATGACGGTTCAACCGATAATTCCTGGGAAATTCTTCAGGAATATGCAGATAAAGATGACAGAATAGTTCTCATTAATCAAGAAAATCAAAGTCAGGCTGCAGCTCAAAATAAGGGATTAGAGATTTTTAAAGGTGAAACAGTTGCATTTTGTGATTCTGACGATACAAGAGAGTTGAATGCATATGAAATTATGTATAAAAATTTAAAAAAATACAATGTTGATCAAGTTGCTTGCAATATTCGTATTTATGATTATACGGGGAAAGATTTGCATGTTACGGAACAGATTAG
>CASDVD010000155.1 GCA_949284155.1 uncultured bacterium
ACTGACAACAAAATCAGCAGTCGTAGAATTTTTTATATCTTCAATAGTAAACATGGGATTAATTTCCGTCAAAAGCAGCCCGTCTTCATTAACTTCAAAAACACATCTTTCCGTAATAATCAAATTCACTTCTCTATAAGCTGTTAACGGAAGACTACATCTTTTCACAATCTTCACTTCGCCCTTTGAGGTATGTTCCATCGCAACAATTACCTTCTTTGCTCCAACGACTAAATCCATAGACCCGCCCATTCCCGGAACAAATTTATTCGGAATCAACCAGCTGGCAAGACTGCCTTCCTCATCTACCTGTAAAGCGCCCAAAACAGTAGCATCTATATGACCGCCCCTCATCATTGTAAAAGCCATCTGAGAATCATAGAAACAAGAACCGTATTTAGCCTCTACATAGCCTCCGCCCGCATTTATTATACGTTTGTCAATATTTTCGTCACGTTGGTCTTTTCCGACACCAAGCAGCCCGTTTTCCGATTGAAAAATAACATGCATTTCCTCAGGCACATAGTTTGCGACCATAGTAGGAAGACCTATTCCGAGAGTCACCACATCGCCTTCTTTGAATTCTTTTGCGGCACGTCTTGCAATAATTTCACGAATTTTTTCTTTTGATAATTCTTTATTTAATTCTTTATCTAAAGCTAAAACCATTTATTTTCCCTCACGTACAACTACATAATCCACAAAAAGTCCGGGAACAATAACCTCATTGGGTTCCAAACAATCAACAAGTTCGTCCGCCTGAACAATTACGGTATCAGCAGCTGTTGCCATTATTGTATTAAGATTTCTTGTCGTACCGTAATAAGCAATATTTCCGAATTTATCTACTTTAGTTCCGTAAATTAAAGCAAAATCAGCACTAATAGGTTTTTCAAAGATAAAAGTCTTTCCGTCTATATCCATTGTTTCTTTATCTTCTTCAACAACTGTACCTACGCCCGTAGGAGTAAGAATACCGCCCAGTCCTGCACCTTTTGCACGTATTTTTTCAATCAATGTACCCATTGGTACTAATTCTACGTCCAGCTCACCTGTGTGCATTTGTCTTCCTGTTTCAGGATTAGTACCAATATGGGACGCTATTATTTTTTTTACTTGTTTATTTACTATTAGTTTACCTTTATCCACATCAGGATAAGATGTGTCATTTGATATCACCGTCAAATTACGGATATCTTGAGCGACCAATTCATCTATCAGTTCATCCGGTGCACCGCAGCTCAAAAAACCGCCTATCATTATAGTCGCACCATCCGGTATTAAATTTATTGCATCTTTTGCTGTTATTACACTTTTCATATTCGTTTTCAAATTATGCTGATATATTTTTCTATCTTGTACTATATTGTTCAATTTTATTATAAATATTTAAATTGTAAAAATCCAAGATTTTACATCTTTATTAAATAAAGTTTGCTAAAGTGTTTTTATGTCAACAGAAAGATTGTTTGCGGATTTCATTACGGAATACATAACCTTTTCATTATATTTTTCAATTTTATCATATGATTCCATAATATGTTTTTTAATTCTTTCTTCCTCGGAGCCCTCTTTGACTGCCAATTTAGCAATCATATTATAAATCATATAAGCATTAGTAAGAGGAGCTCGAAGATCCTGCATTTTCTCATTTATTGATTTGACTATCTCGGATTTAACAATATCAGAACCCTGTTCGACTACAACACTTTTTTCAAGATTTGGATTTGCATCAATTATTGACTTTACATTATCCAGCATTAAAAGAACTTTTTTAATATTATTTTTACCGGTAAGATGTTTTGTTTTTTCTATAATATTATTTTTCGTTTCATCAATTTTATTAACATAACTTTTATCATTATCAGCGCAGTTATCAATTGAATCACATAAATTCTTCAACTCTTCCGTTATTATTCCTATTTGTGCATTTGTATTTGATATAGATTTGCCTATTTTATCTATATTTGCTTTATAGTTTTTAAAATCCATATATTCATCTTCAACCTTAAGGAATTTTTCAGTTAAACCGAGTTTTTCAACAAAAAGGATTGCAGTGCTGTCATCGTTCTCTATAATAAGGCGTCTTACCATATAATCAACAGCCTCCGGATCAGCCATTGTCGCAAAAGTACCGCTTTCATCAATAAGGCTTGTATCAAAATTCTTAAATTTTGAAGCAACAAGTCCCGGATTACCTAATCGTACAGCTTCCATAAGCTGCTCTTGTACTTCAACAAGATTAGAAAGCGACAATGCCATTTCTAAGTAAGATTCATATTGACCTAACTCAACTTTCAATCTGTTTTTTATTGCCGGATTTTTTTCCTTTGCTATTGGCCCATCTTTTGCAAGAAGTTCTGTATATCTTTTCAATATTGCTTCAGGGTGATTAAGAACATGATATTTGCGATAGTCTTCTATAAACTTTTCATGTGCAAATACTGCTTTTTCTTCATTATAAGTATTTTTATCCGACTTTTTAAGATTATAAATCAAATAATCTCTTATTTTGATTTGCACTGCCTCTTTATTTTCAGGTTTAATATTATCAGCAATAAACTTTTCTGTTATTTGTAACAGTAAAGCCTTTTCTTTTTCTATATTTTTCTTATATTTAGCACCGTTCATTGATATTTTATGATAGCCGGATAAAGACTTTATCAGCTGCTTAACTTTTTTATCCGCTGATAACTGATTGTACGGAATTCCGGTTCTTTCTGCTATATCATTAATTACATAGCTTTGAATATCCTCAGTTTTTAGTTCTGTTTCATTTCCTGCATAATTAACAATACTTTCAGCGAATTCTTTATATTCTTCATACGAAAGAAATTTATCACTTATTGCCAAAATATTATTCATTAATTTTTCAAATGCCAAAGTTTGTGCATCAGTATTATTTTCAATACCTGTTTTTGTTTTTTTCAGATTCATAATACTCATTGCCATATCATTAAAAAAGTTATCTACAGCCTTTTTATCAGCACCTGACACAAGCGAATTTAATATTTTTTTCTCTAAATTTCTGTATTCAAGTGTTTTGTCGTATGGAGAAGTATTATATTTCAATTCTTCATTAAGCCAGTTGTTAATGTCTTTTTTGATTATTGAACGATATTTTACCGGAAAGTTCGAAGCAACAACCATGTTAATAAATCCATGCAGGCCTTCTAAATCGCTTTTTATCGATTCTTTTATTATTTCTTCCGTATTCATATTTTGAATCTTACGGATTTCGTCTTTCCAGGGCTTAAATTCTTCTTTGTAATCACGTACCGTCAAATTTGAATTTTCCATCTCCAGAATTGTAAGAGCTGCATTTAAAGACTTTTTAAGCGGCTCATCATTATAATTCGCTGTCACAAATTCGCCTGCATAATTATGCATCATCTTTCTTTGTTTATCAGTAAGTCTTTTATCATCAGGAAGTGAATTCAACAATTCATCCGCACGCTGAGTCAACCCATAGACCAGCAAATTGAGTTTCTTTGCCTTTATTCTGTTTATTGAATCATTAACAGTGTCATCAAACCTGTCTGTCATCTCTAAAATCTTGTTATCCGCCAAAATATTGACTTTTGGATACGCAGGTAATGCCAAATATTTTCTATAATTTATATCACTGTATTTATTAAATAATTTTTCAAGATTCAACGCTGATAAGGTAAATCTGAAACTTCTGTATAAATCATCATAAGTACGGCCTTTTGAATAATAGGCGCCTCTTACTTTCTTTTCCAGTTTTTTATATCGAAAAGAAGGTTCAGTTTCCGACATATTTAAATCATGATAAAAATATTTTTGGAAAATTATATTTTCAACCAGAGATTGAACTTCTTCATTTGTTGCATTATATTTTTGAAGCATAGAATAGCCGGAAATATTTTTTAATGCCATATCTTCGTCTTTAACATCCGAAGTTTCTTTCTTGAACTCTTCCAGCGTCATATCCTGCAATTTTTTATATATTTCTATAAATTCTTCATCTGTCTTTGGATTATATTTTTTATCTATATATTTTTTTATAGCATTAAATTTTTCAGTGTTTTTTTCCAAATCATGAGCATTGAAATATAAAACCTGTTTTAAATCTTCGGTCAGTTCTTTTTTGATTTGAGCTTTTGCAGACTCTCTTGCCGGCGACGGAGGCAGATTGTCATCAAGGCGTGTCATCAGCTTGTTAACAAGAAAGTCAATAGTATTTTTCAAACTTCCGTCAAACGCTTTTTGTTCAGCTTTAGAATATTCTCCGATATATTTTATAATTTTTATTTTAGTCTTTTCATCCGGTTTTATTTTATTGTCCTCTAAAGCTTTTTCGATAATGGGCAGTATATTGGACTTATTGCGATTTTTGAAATAAACATATAAAATCTCCGGAGATTTAGAAAATGCATAATCGAAATTTTTCCGGGCAGTTTTCTTTATTTTCTCACGAAACTTATTCAAATCCCGGACAGAATTGATAGCCGCTAATTTTTTATTTATGGGTACATAATCATAAGAGGCAATCAATGCCGCCTTTTCGAAAGCAACTTTAAGCACATCATCATCAGAAAGAGCGTCAAATTCTTCTTTTGTTGATATACCTTTATTAAAAGGTGTTTTATTCAATCTGGAGTTTATTTCTTTTAATTCTTTTTTATAAGAAAGACCGGCCAATTCCGATTTAAGCTGCGATGACTTAATTTCAGCCAGCGTCATATTGGAGGCCATATTTTTCAAATCAGATATAAATACCGTATCCGGCAAAAATATCGTATCTTTAATGCCGGCGGCAAGGTTATTTGCTTCTTCATCCACACCCGGAAGTATAATTTCATTCATTAGCGGAAATTTGTATTCTTCATCGTCAAAGCCGCTGCTTTTTAACTTCCTTAACATCTTTGGCTTCACATGTTCCGGTTTATTTACACCGGTTTTCAGTGTTAAATTTTCAAGATAATTACCGTTTCTCCATTTTTTATCGGTAATATAGCCTAACTCGCCGCCACGATTGTCGCTGTAATCAGTTCTTGTCAAACCGGATGAATCAACCCACACATTTTCATGCTCTGACGCACCCCAGGAATTGTCATGGAATACTATATCTTTACCGTCTTTTTCCGCAATTTCAGATATATATTGAGCATGCCAGCCCGGTTTATTATGGAAAACACTGGTGGAAGATATTCCGGAATGAGGTGAATTTTTTATTATATTCACTGCTTTATCCAAATCCCTGACAGCCTGATATGGCTTATCCGTAAGTTCTTGAAGGATTTTTGTCTGCTGAAAATAATTTAATCCGGAAGAACCTTCCTGAGTATTCCAATAACTGCCGGAATTAACCCCTATTTGTCTTGCATGTTCTCTTAGCGGAATTCTGATTTCTCTATATGTCAAAATTAAATCTTTGTTTATTTCAGACGCCATATAGTTCAACAATTTATTTATTTTTTTGAGAGTATTTTTCTCTGCGTCAGTATACTTATACAATTCAGGATTTGAAATCTTACCCTGTCTTGATGAAAATTCATCCTGAGAGCGAACTTTATCTATGGCATCGTAGCGTTTTTTCAGCATCCACAATTCGGGAATAGAAATGATATTACCTTGATTTTCAAGCGTTTTCAAGATAACCGCATTAGGAGCCGCAGAACTCAAAAGCACACCCTTATCATCAACAACGGTAAGGATATCACGTATTGTCGATATATTAACAGACATAGAATTAAACCGGTCGCCAATCATCTCCAATACCGCTCTGGATTGTTGAACAGGGGCATCTTCTGGCAGCCCGTGAACTGTATTAAACTTTTTAATCAACTCCGCATAGATTTCCTCCTCGGGATTATTTAAAGCCTCGGTAATCACCTCAAAATCCTGCGCATACGTATAGAGGATACTTTTGTTTCCGACTTTGTTAAAAATCTTCGTATATTGTTCTTCAGTAGGGTTTGATGAAAGTATTTTTTCATATTCATCATAAATTTTTAGAATCTTCTCTTTATTCTTTTCTACCCCCAATGTTATCGAAGAATTTTCTAATTCTTTTTTGTTTCCGTGTTCAATTTCATATTTTAAAGCCTTTACATTGTTTAAAAGCGCTGTTTTTCTGTCTCCAATGCCCAGTGCTTCATAGAATTCATCCATCGTTTTCGTTAAAGAAATTTTGACTGAATTATTTATATAATTAAGCTGTTCTGTAATTTGTTCCTTATCGGGCTCTACTCCGAAAATTTGAGCATAATGATTCAAATATACAGGGTCATTGGTCTTTTTGATATGTTCAATAGTCTTTTCCAACGTAGAAATCAATAGCGACGATTCGTCAGGGATATTCAAATGAACCATATAGTCACGTTTCATATCCCAATCATTTAATGCAAACAGGATTGACGTTCTGTACGCAGCGGCAGCATTAAACAATTTTCTGTCATAGGCAATCTTTTTGTTGATTGCGGATTTAGGTTTTAGAGCATCCTGAAGCAAACTTGTCATTTCAATAATATCAGACAAATCTTTTACATTTGCCTCTAATTCAGAAAGATTCAATTTATCTTTGTAAGTATCTTTCAAAAATTGTTTAATTTTATTTTCTTTAATTTTAGATTCTTCATTGGGAATAAAATAATACCTACGTTCATTTTCCGCTTTTTTGTCAATATCTGAAGAATAATGCACAAGCAGTGAATTAACTCTTTTTACAACAAGATGCAGCTGTTCCGGAGAAAGAGAGGGCAGAATTTTTTTAATTTTCAATGCCAAACTTCTATTCAACTCAGAAATCAGTTTAATATCGGAATTTATACGATTTTCTCTGTCGAAATCGCCGTAACGTTTTGAAAGTTTAGCCGCTTTAGCTTCCGTGATATATTCTTTAGCCTTTATCAATGCCTGATAATAAGAATGTTTTGCAGTGAGGTTAGGATTTTCCATCGGTCTCATAAAATGGCTGTCTTGGAAAGTGCCTAAATGTCTGACATCAAAAGGAGTGTAGACATTTTCGCTCCGATAATCCATTCCGTACATATCAGCAGCATTCATCCATTGGGTAGCAGCGGCATCGACAATTCTGTATCCCTTGGCCAGAGCTTCATCATAATCAACTTCCGCTTTGTCAACCGGAACCTTTTTACCGGAGCCGGTATGAGCAAGGTCATAAATGAGCATCTGCGGCGAATCATCCAGCTCTGAAAGTATTGAATCTACATAATCCGTCTTATATTCATAAGACATTAACTTTCTTGCAATCGATATTGCCGCACACATTCCGTGTTGTTTTTGATTTATAGCTTTTGTATTAGGAACATCTGTAGCCTGCGTATCCACAACCAAATCATTAAGCATCTCAGCGAGCACAAGCGTTCTTTTATTTTCCAACCGGGGATTGATTGAATAATCAGGGCTCAACAGATATTCAAATCTATTCAAAATATATTTTTTTTGCTTTATAGGAATATTAGAAGAAGAAATAAAATAATCCAAATTGTTTTCTACATCAGAAATATTTTTATTCTTTTGGTTTTCCAGTTCAGATTTATCAATTTTAGCCAGAATCCGCTCTTTAGAAGCAAGGATTTCTTTTTCATCGGGAGAAAGAGGTCTTTGAGAATAAAAAAGCCGATAAATTTCAGGCTGAAATTTTTTTCTGAGAATTGGGTCAGACACGGCCAAGGAGCGTTCAGCGGCATTTTTTAATTCATCTTTCCAGTTAATCTCCGGCCTGTTTACGGTATCGATATTCGTTCCGTATTGAAGATTCCTGGCTACATTAAGCAAAAATTCAATATTTTGTTCTCCGGCCTCGTTACCCAGATGCTGAATAGCAGCCTTTATTTTTTTACGGTTATTTTCAGTTAAAGAATAATCGTTATTTTGAACTAATTGACTTGTTGTATTTCTATCTTCCCGACGACCACTGAAGGAAACAGAGCTAATAATTGAACTAATTTTCATAATATCTCTAATCTCTTATATTTTTTATAAGATAACTTCAAAATAACTTTTTTTGTTAGTTTATTACGAATTTTTAATATAACTTATAAAAATATAATAAAAAGCCGGCAAATTTAGATGCCGGCTTTTCATCTGTTATTCAAAATTTCATTATTTTGAAACACGACCGGGCACAACAACACCGCCCTTAAGATTCTTTTTGTAGAATTCAACATGCGGCTGGAGTACGCTGTCCAATACCTCAGGTAAGTCAGTATCAGTCATAATTTTTTCAACTATTTCCTGATAAACGGTTGCATAAGCTCTGAGCATCGTCATAGCACCGGCGGCGGCAGGGGTTAAGCCCATACCTCTTGTTTCAATTTTTTCGACAAAAGCAGCACCGGTAACTTCATAAGACTTAACCAGGGCTTCAATATAAGCCTGAGCATTTTCTTTGCATTCACCTTTGTCAACAGGAACAGTAAGAGCGAATACCAGTTTGTTTGCCGGGTTAAAATGAGCTTCTGCACTATGATGCATTGCATCAGGAACTTTCGCCACCTGTTTCAAAGTATCTTTCACAGACTCATTTTGCATTTGAGCATGCCAGTATACAGTATTTTCAAAAATCGAACCCATATACTGATGAACGGAAGCAGCAATGCCTTTTAACTTTGCATCAGCCCAGAATATGCCTTCTTTCAAAGCGAAGTTAGAAGCGATATCAGGTGTCAAAGCGAGTTCAGACATTTCCTGAGCAGCACTAAGCATTTCGCACATATCTTCTTTCTTCATACCGGCAAAAGCAAGTGCAAATAACGCATGATCATCAAATGCGGAAAATCTTCCGCCCACATCGTCATGGATATATAAATCACCAAGCCAGCCGTTTTCATTTGAAGTTCGTCTTAATTCACTTTTTTCGGCATTAGCATCCGTAACTGCAATAAAATGTTTATTCGCAGACTTTTTAGCTTCCTCATCCGAGAGTCCCTGATTTTTGTATGCTTCTGTTAAAAGATTCAAAATTCTCAAAAAACCGTCTTTAGTTTCAAAAGTAGAACCGGATTTTGAAGCAATCATATAATTAGATGCCGTAACGTCATTTCCGAGCCTGTACAAGAATCTCTCAAAACTTGCAGAGTCCACATCTGAATAAAATTCAATCTTATCTTGAAGAACATTCAGCCCGTTGATAGAGAGCATATGTTCTACAGTATGTTTTGAACCGCCGATTCCCATTACGCTCAATTTTTCGGAGCCGGTTTGTTTTTTGAGGTTTTCAGCCAGTTCATAAATTTTATTCACACGTTCGAGTTGTTTTTTGGGCAAATCAACCCAGTTCAAAAACTGACCTTTTTTATTTGCTCTTGAAGAAAATTCTTTAGCAAAATCCTCAGCCTTTGAAGCATATTTTTCAAAATCAACTCCGCTAAATTGTGTCGTAATATCAAAACTTTTCGTCAACATATATTCCAGTCTCCTTTTGCCTAACTCTTTGCCACAACATTTACTTCCAAATCACCATAGCTGTTAACATGACCTGTCGTCTCTTCAACAACATACTGAAGCTCGCTATTGCCAGAGACAGAATCCTCAGCGCAATTCATAGCTTCTTCAAAATCCTTAAATTCTCCGACAAGTGTCTTGGAAAAATCAGATCCTTTTTTTAACGTATAAACATGAAACATAAAAGCAGCTCCTTCTTCATTTGTAACTGTGCCTTTAGTATTATCATACTACATAATTATTTTTTGATAATAAAAAGAACGCCGGATTGACGTTCTTTCTTTTCTTTATGTTATGGATGCATTAATAATAAACTATTTAACAGATTTCGCAACAACATCAGTCAAATCATCGCCGCCGTATAAGACAACGCCTTTTGACAGAACCATGTTATAGCCCTGTTCTTTTGCTTTTTGCGCAATTACTGCTGAAATGCTGGAATCAATAGCCCGGAGTTTTTTAGCATATTCCTTCTGGATAGCTTCTCTTTTTGTGTTCAGTTCTTTTGTATATTTTTCTTCAAGTTTTTTCTTTTCAGCATCATTTTTTTGCTTGGCAATATCTGCATTGGCAGTTTTTACGAAAGATGAAAGGCTGTCGAGCTTACTTTTTTGTTCAACTTTTAATGCCTGCACCTGCTTGGATGAAGCGACTACCTTTTGTACATCCACTACTGCTATTTTTGAAACTGAAATATTAGACATAGCAAAATTGCTTGTTAACATACCTGCAGCAAGACAAATAACACCTACTAAAATAGCCTTTGAATTTTTCATTTTTCTCTCCTCAATAGACCTGCAAATTATTTTCTATAGTACACCAATTTTCCAAATACATCAAGCAATTTTATAATAAAAAAGCGGCTCGAATTTATGAGCCGCTTTTTTTATGTCTTAGTAGAATATTACTACACCGGCAGGGATACCGTTTTCACCTGTTGAACCGGTACAATTCGGGCCGGGTACGGCAGATGTACCGTTACCGCCTGTACCATAACCGGTATCTGATATATCACCGTCTTGACCGGGGTAACCTTCGGTGTAATAGCCTTCGCCCATTAAACCGTTGTCACCGGCTTCACATTCTTCATAGACTCGTTCTTGTGTACCGCCGGCACCGCCTTTTACTGTGGCGAATTCTTTACCGTCAACCATAATTCTTACATCACCGCCGTTAGAACCGGAAGAAGAATGTCCGCCTGCACCGCCGGGACCGACTATGATTGAAACTTTACCGGTTGTATCTTTCAAATAACCTGTACGGATTTCACCGGCTTCACCGCCCAAACCACGGTCAACCCAGTATGTAGTACATTCGACAAAACCGACCTGACCGTCACCTACTTTGTTAAGAACGTTGTTAGGTGTAGGGTTATCAGTAAAGTGGTCACCGGGATTATGTCCGCCGCCGCCACGTCCGCCGCCGTTCGCACCATGCGCACCGACTGAGCCACCGCCGCCACCGGCCAATGTTTGAGCAGCAACATTCGCCATACCGACTTCATGTATTGTCATACCCTCATCTGAAGCACTGCCTTGGACTATACCTTTGCCAAAAAGGGTTGTAGGATTAGCGCTTTGACCTTGGGTAACACCGGCTTTACCGATAACCATCAGTGAATTTAGTGATGCACTATTATATATACTGCACTGTCTATCCATTGGTCCGGTATGATCTTCGGTACAATTGTGCTCACCTTGAGGGTGTCCGCAAATACCAAATTCTTTCATACGTTCGGCAATTGCTGTAGATGAACATTTATTATTTACATCTTCAACTGAACCAACTACAATAACATTAAGCAATAATTTAACGATGGTACCTAAGAAACTGTCATCTGAGTTCATTTCGATAGGTACTGTATTTGAAAGTTGATAGCCTGCACCCAAAGGACAATCTCCTTGCAGTTGTTCCTCAACATACTGGTCTATTTGTTCATCTGAACAAATAGAGCCGGCACCGTGCGCTTCAATCCAGCTTTGACATTCAGAGCTTGACGCACTCGGACAAATACGTTGTTTAGGGAAGTATTGACCGCTGCCGCCTCTGCCGCCAAATATAGCTCCGTTACAAGCACGTCCGGCTTCATGTGAATAACCGTTCTGTTCAGCAAGAACCCAGGATATTGAACATACATCACCACGGCCGGTTTTTATAACTTCTTGAGAGTTACCTTTGTTAACTGATGTATGCTCTGCAGTATATGAACTATCACCGCACTTTCCACCCGGCACATCCGGTGGAAGATCATCACAGAAAGAAGTGTTTCCGCTATTATAATTACAAGAACCGGACACTGAAGAACTGCTGCTCTTTACACATGGATAATAACGTATTTCATAACGTGCACAAGTAGATGTCTCTTTCCAAGATGCACAAGTAGATGTATCATTTCCATCTTCATCTTTTTCATATGACTCACAAGTCTTTTCATATTCAAGACATTTGTCAGTAGTTTCTGAACATGTACCGCACCATTGTTTTGTAGTTGTTCTCGTAGCTTGGGGATACCATTTACAGTTATAACTGTGCTCATTAGCCTTAAAATATCCCGGATATCTATCGCACATGCCGGGAAGAGAAGCACCGCCCGCAGCAGAAGCTTCTACCCAAAGTACCTGATTAGGAGAGAACGCACATGTACCTTTAACGTCTTCTTCTTTGGATCCTTCAAGGTGAGTAATATCAGAACCGCAAGTAGAACCGCCGCCGCCGCCGCCGCCGCCTGTAGCTACGACTACGATATCAAGAGGATTATCCTCACTCGGTTCAAACTCACAAGTTTCACCTTCTTTGCATTCAATAATTCCGTGGTCATTTGGTCCGATTACATAAGACACCCGTTTTGAACGTTTACCAACGATTGACGGGATAATGATAATCGAAACCAATACAATGATAAACATTGTAACCAATGCTTCTGCCAGTGAATACGCTTTTTTCTGCTTGTTACTCATACTGCTTTATCCTTATATTAAATTAATAAACTATTAAAACTCTTGCTGCGCCTTGCTTATAAACAGCGAATGCCCAATCACCAAAGTAAACTCTGCTGGTCGGGATTGATATTCCGTTACCCATATTTATAGTTTCACCCCTTATTTCTATGCCTTCCATCTTTGGCAAATAAGGGTAATATTTGAGTACGTGTACGCCCATTTCGTGGTTACAATTTTCCAGTTCAGCATGATAGCCGCAAATATCAACAAGATAGTCTCTTGCGCCGGCAGGAGGAGTAAAGGTGCAAGGGCCGGAAATGGATTTTTGTGATTTTATATTACCTTTTTTATCTCGTTCAAAGACAACAGCATTACTGCCGTACATTACACACTCCCAGGAGCCATGTGTTTCATATTCCTGCTTCTCATATCTTTTTATAAGAAGCGGTGTTGCCAACAACGCACACATAGCTATTATCAATAATACGATAAGAGCTTCAGGCAGAGAAAATGCAGTTTTTGTTTTTATTCTTTGTTCCATCATCAGTATTTAATTCTTACTCGATCTACATTGCCGGCACAATATGTACCGCTCATTTTAAGTTCACCTTTTTTGTACTCATCCATCGTTTTGTACAACTCTTTGTCACCGGCTCCACAGGACGCTTTAATAGTAATTTCACCCATATTCACAGCACCGAAATTCGCCACTGTAGCCTCCTGTCCTGCTACATCATAGAAAAACAAAAACGATCTTGCCCTTGCCGGAGGTGTAAAGGTACAAGGCATTTCTGACTTATTACAAATCCATCCGTCTTTCGGCCCGGGAATGTATGTTTTTCTGATTTTAGTTTTTCTGGTGATTACCGGCATTGTGGCCAGTATTATCAGAGAACTAATCAACAGGAGCACAAGTGCTTCCGCCAGCGTAAACCCGCTTCTTTTCATTTTTTGATTCTTACTATTCAAGTTCCATTAACCTGCATTTACAAAGATATTACTATACGTATATACATATGATACATCATTTCGCAACCCAAATCAAGTCCAATATCATAAAAAAGCAAAATATTCCGAAAATTAATGCGCCTATAATCAGCGGATAATAAGAAACCTGCTTCTGTTTATCCGATATATTAACTTTCTTTGCATTTTTTATTTTAGCAACTTTTTTTATGGATTTCGTTTTATTCTTTTCTGCTTTATTCTTTTCTTTTTCTTCTTCTTTTCCCTTTTGTTCAAGATATTTCTCTTTCAGGGATACTCTTTTTACCCGCTCGCCCAACACAAGCATCTCTTCATCATATCGTAGTTTCGCAATCTTCCTGTCCGCATCTTTTTGAGTCAATGCATAGTTTATGCCTATCTCAAAAGCTCTTTGAAGACACTCCAGCGCCAGAATGCCGTCTTGCTTGACCTTTCCTGAATGAACAGATTTATTTCCTGCCTTTTTTATAAAGTACAAGTCATCAATAAACTCTTTCTCTCTCGGATTTGAGCAGGATATATCTTTTAGTTTATTCAACATGTCGTCAAATGTATAATCTGCCTGTACCCTCGACCCGAGAACATTTTTGCAGATATTTTCCGCAAATCTTCTGGTCTGCGTAATACACTGCTCAAAATATTCATCACGATAAAGATTTTCAGCCTCATTGGCTATTTCGTACAAATCTTTATCTATCTTTTTCAAAAACTTAAAATTAGTCATACATCTATACCCGCAGATAATAATCATACTTCTGACTTTGCGAATATAAATACTGCATTTAAATTAAATTTTGCTTCCGGTCGCCTTATAAAGACCGATTTCATCTATCATACACTCTGCTTTATGCATGGCAACCAGCTTATTTACCGCAAGAAGATTTTCTCGAAACTGGATTAAATCAAGTTTCGAAATCAATCCCTCTTCGTATTTCAACTCATTATAATTGTAATCAGAAGTCTCAAGTTCTGCCTGCTTTAATGTCTGCTTCATTTTATCGTTATCCAGCTTTAGCGCAACAAGCGAATCATTGACCTCCTGGATTGCTGTCAAATTCGTTTGATAATAGTTATGCAATATTCTTTCATAAGCTGCCTTTTTCAACCGGAGATTTGCTATCCGTCTGCCACCCGTGAATAAAGGCATCATTGCGCCTGCACTCAACGCCCACAGCATATTTTTCGTCGTAAAAACACTGCCTATATCAGCGGCATTAAAAAATGCCAGACCCGACAAGGTTATCGACGGCAAAAACTCTTTTTTTGCAACCCTTACATCAATCCCCGCCTTCTCAACCATCTTTTCTGCTCTGAGATAATCCGGACGCTGCATTATCACCTCTGACGAAACCTCAGACGGAACGTTTGCTCTCACAGAAAGTCCATCCAGCGGGCTGCGCTCCAGATTTTCCGCATTTGCAGGACTTTCTCCTATCAACACTGCAAGTTGATTCAAAAATCTGCTTCTCTGCTTTTTAAGTTCTATCAAATCTGTCCGGCCGCTGACAAGAGCCTTGTTCGCTTTCACTGTATCAGCAGTTGAGGTAAGACCTTCTTTATTCCTTTCAAGCATCAGTTCATATATTTTTTCTCTCGATTTTACGATTTCTTCTTGAAGTTCGATTGTTTTATCCAGCTTTACGACATTTAAATATGTTGTACCCACCGCTGAAACGACTGCTATATATGCGGCACGTTCATCAAATTGAGAAGCTTCATATAGTTTTTTTACGGATTTTGTTTTATCACGGTTTTTCAAAAATATATCGGCTTCATAGCTGACAATGGCCGGGGTGACAAATGACCAATCAGCATGAGAAGTCCCGGGCATTTTTACATAAGCGGGTGCAACGCCTCCGCCGGCCTGCGGCAGTTCATTCGCAAACTGTGCACGAACATTCTGGTAATACTCTTCCACATTTAAGGTTGCCGCTTTTAAATCATGATTATTTTTTACCGCTTTTTCTATATACTCTGTCAGAACAGGGTCATCAAAACGGTTCCACCATTCTATATTTAAATAATCAAATTTGTTTTTTACCGCGTCGTGTTTATTATCTTTTGATGCATAGCTTTTAAACTGTTTCACAGGAGCATCGGCCTTTGAATACACGGCAGGGGTTATGCTGCTGAGCTGCATGCTTGCAATGAGCAGATATATTATAAATTTTTTCATCTCTATCCTCTGACTATACTTGACAAGTTTTATAATCGTATGTTAGCATACCAATGTTGCATTTGCAACATGTGTTTTTTACAACACAGTTGCAAATTATAATCACAATTCTATCTATTTTTTCACTATATGAACGAAAAGCTCATCAAACACTATACAGACTCAGTATATTACGACCTTGAACAAACGGCAAAATACTGTCGTGCTTTTGGTGTACAGGTTCTTGGAAAGTATTATACTGACTTTTCTTTTGAAGAGCTTACATTGCTTGATACTATTGAATGCAACCCCGGTGTCTGCCAGAGAGATCTTGCCAAGCTAATTCTGCGGGACAGAGCTAACACGGGCAGAGCGCTTGAAACTCTTGAAAAAAAAGGGCTCATTAAAAGATTTAACGATACAAAAAACAACCGGCTCGTTCGTAAAGTCGAACTAACAGACAAGGGCAAAGCCGAATTAGCCAAAGCCAGCCAAAAATTAGAACCCGCTTATGGTGAATTTACCTCCATCTTAAAAGAAGAAGATGTTATAACATTAAAAAAACTTCTAAAAAATATCAGAGAAAATATTCAACAGGCCGTTAACCTTCAAATTTGACTTATTCAAAATGCCGGATTATTCACAGCTTTCAGAAATGCTTCGCCGTATTTTTTCATTTTATGCTCACCTATTCCGCTAATATCCCCCATCTGTTCAATGGTTTCCGGTTTTACTGACACCATCTCCATCAGCGTTTTGTCATGAAAAATTACATACGGCGGCACATTCTCAGTCTTTGCAAAAAACATGCGAAGCTCCTTCAATTTCTTATACAATTCAACATCTTCATCCGCTTCAAATTGCGTATTTATCTTTATAACAGGCTTTTTCTTTTTCCGCTTTTTTGACTCCAAAATATATTTTCTGAGGCGTAAAAATCTTTGTCCTCTTAAAATCGGATATGCAGAAGGATTTACGCTCAATGTTTGATATTTTACATCAACATCTATAAATCCAAAAATCACCAGCTGTCTTATTATTGAACGCCACTGCGACTCTGAAAGCTCTTTGCCGATTCCAAAGGTCGAAAGTTTATTATGAGCGAATTTCAGAATTTTGTCATCTTCTTTTCCCAGAAGGATTTTGATTACATGCGCCGTTCCGAATGAGTAACCCGAAGATTGTATACGATATACACAAGAAAGAACTTTTTGAGCATCTTCCGTCGCATCATATGTTACAGGCGGTTCGATACAATTGTCACAATTATTGCAATTGCGCTCCATTTTTTCCCCGAAATATTCCAATAATACCCTTCTGCGGCAATCTACCGTCTCAACATATCCTATTAACGAATCTAATTTCTGATATTCTATCTTTTTATGCGCTTCGTCCGCATTCGAATTCTTTATAAATGTCCGCAACTGAACTATATCAGATAACCCATACACAAGCCAAGCATCAGAAGACAAACCGTCACGACCTGCCCTGCCCGTTTCTTGATAATAAGATTCAAAACTTTTTGGCAAATCCATATGCGCAACAAATCTCACATCCGGTTTATCGATGCCCATTCCGAATGCAATTGTCGCAACCATTATTATTCCGTCCTCTTTTATGAATTTTTCTTGATTTTGTTCACGAACATCTTTGCTAAGACCTGCATGATACGGCAGCACTTTGAATCCCTCTTTTGTCAGATATTCACATATATCATCTACCCTTTTCCGGGATATACAATAAACTATTCCTGAATCGCCGAGATGCTCCGACTTTATAAAATTTACAAGCTGTTTACGCTCATTATCTTTGATTTGCACTGTATATTTAATATTTGGCCTGTCAAAGCTGGAAATAAATATCCGGCACTCCTCAAGATGCAGATTCTTTATTATGTCCGCTCTGGTAATTTCATCCGCTGTCGCAGTCAGCGCAACCCTGGTCACATCAGGGAAATCCTGCTTCAACATCGCAAATTTAGTATACTCGGGACGAAAATCATGCCCCCACTGCGACACGCAGTGAGCTTCATCAATCGCAAACAGTGAAATTTTTGCCCTTTTCAAAACATCTAAAAAACTCTCCATGTTCAATCTTTCAGGAGAAACATATAAAAGATCAAGCTCATTTGCCAACAGTTTGTCAATAATCTTACTGCTTTCTTTCACCGACAGAGTAGAGTTCAAAAACTCTGCACGCACTCCCAATCCCTTAAGCGTACAAACCTGATCCTGCATCAACGCAATCAACGGCGACACAACAACACCTGCACCCGCAAGACATAATGCCGGAATCTGGTAACAAAGCGATTTCCCACCTCCGGTCGGCATTAAAACAAGGCAGTCCTCTCCGTTTAAGATACTTTCTATTATCTCTCTTTGACGGCCTCTAAACGATTTATAACCAAAAATACGATTCAGTACGCTTTCAGGTTCAGCAACTACTTTAGATTCGTTTTTTATTTCCATACAATTTTAATATCACTCTGCTGTTTTTTATGCAAATATAAAAGGGGCTCTTTTAAAGAGCCCCTTTTAAAATCAGTCTTATAACTTAGTCGCCAAGAGCCCATCTCCAGCCCATTGTAAATGCGATACCGTTACGTCCGCCGTTTCGTACCATTGCCTGACCGAAACCTGTAAGTCTGTCGCCAACTCTTTTTTGGACACCAACACCATATTCAACAAACGGATCTACAGATAATCTGTCTAAAGCAACATCGTTAGCATAGAACTTGGTCTTATTCATCAGGTTCCATGTCATATTAACACCTAAATACGGCTGCCAGCCTGTTTTTGTATTCATTATTAATTTAACACCCGGTATAAGTTCAATTACATTCAACGGATCGTTAGAAATGTTTAATCCCGCAGCATCAGTATAATCAAATACATTTACAAATGTATAAGACATCATATAACTCGGCTGCAAAATAAATTTTCCGCCGGCAAATTCGAAGTTATATCCGGTTTTCCAAGCAGCACCTGTCATTAACATCGGAAAGTCTTCATTTCCATAAGCAGAATTTGCTGACACGCCGCTGGCACTGACGTTAGCTGTCAAACCGGTAAAGAAATTACCCTTGTATAATGTACCGACACCGCCTAATGCACCGCCGTTTTGCCATATACCGATTCCGTTATAAGCCTGGTGTGAACCATGATATGCCCCAAAGAACGAATAGGTTGCATCCCATCCATGACCTATATCAATAATATCGCTGTCACCGCCGACCAAAGCACCGTAACTTACATTCGATACTCTCGGGCCGCCGCTGAGCGGAACATTTTCAAAATTAGCAAATGGTCTTACCCAGAACCCGTCACGTTCTTCCGGTATGATTGTAGGCTGATAAAGGCCAGCTGTCACATCATCGGTAGAAGCATACTGGTTTCTGTGCTTCAAAGCTTCACGCTGCTCTCTTGTCATCAACATGACCATATCCATATTAGCGAAGGATTGTCTGTATAAATTATCCATCATAAGGAATCCGGCCTGCGCAGCTACAGGAGCAATCAATGCATTATCTGATGTTCCAACCTGATTAAACAAGAAATATTCACCCGGTGTATCTCCTGATACAACACCGTCATCATACATTTGTTTTACTGCATATTTATGTATCGGGCCGTTGATGATACCGTTATTTATTGAATTAGTTACGACACCGTTACCGCTAATTGAGTCAACATCGGTAAATAAGATTTTCACATCTTTTTCCGAAGAATCAGAAATAGAATGCATATTAGAAATATTTATATTACCTGACGTATAATTTACATTTGTAGAATCGCTTAAAATACTGTCCATTGTTTTATTTGCAATGTCAACATCCAAAACAAGGTTAGTATTGCCGTTGATATTGATATTACCGGCACCGATAGGGTTAACAGCACCGTTCAACATATTCAAAGTACCGCCTAACAAAGTAAGGTCATTAGATGCACCCAGATTTTTGTCATTACCGAATCTTAAAGTACCACGATTCAAGGTAATATCCGCATCACTGACAGTTGCATTAAATTCAACCAAACCAGTGTTACCGTCTCCGGGGTTAATATTTATCTCGGATTTAGCACCGGCAGCAGAGCCGCTCACTGTAGAATTAAATTGAATTACTCTATTTGCTGCCGCATTCATATTCGCAACAGCACCTGAATTCAATACTACAGTATCTACCGTTGCGGCGTTTTCATTGTCAAATTCACCAAATACAACGTTATTATTAACAGCAGAAATGTTAGTAGTCGAATTTGAAGCAGCGTAAAGTGCACCGCCGGAATTAGCTACGTTACCTTTGAAGGAGCTGTCTATGATATTCATAGTTCCGTTGGCTGCATTGTATAACGCACCGCCGGATATAGATTTCACATCACCATCTGTTGATTTACCGTTTTCTTCAAAGAAAGAATTTTGGATAGTAATAACACTTTCGTTGTGGACAGCACCGCCGTTATTAGCCACATTACCTTTAAAGTAGGAATTATTAACACTAAAGGTATTACCGCCGCTGCCGACCGGAGTTCTGTTTGATATAGCACCGCCGCTGCCGGTAATTGAATCTGTCCCGCCGTTATTTGAGTAACCGTTATTTATAAAGTTAGAATCTTTGACTGAACCATTACCTCTATTAGCAACTGCTCCGCCAAAATCAGAAGCAAAGTTATTTTCAAAATTTACATTCTCAACCTGCAAAGTTCCGTTTGGTTTTTCAGTAACTGACTGAGTAAGCCGACCGGAATTATATATAGCACCACCGGCGCTTGTTTTCACAGATCCGTCTACATTTATCCCGTTATCATGAATGGTGCTGTCAGTTATTGTTGTTTTACCATAAGACCAGATAGCACCGCCTTGATTGTTGCTATAGTTATTATTTAATTCAGAGCCATCTATACTCAAAGATGTTTCATAGAAATCTCCGGAACTGGAGAGCTCAAGGCTTGATGAATAAATAGCACCGCCATTTCCGGCATAGTTATTTTGAAATTTTGTACCTTCCGAAATATTAATGATACCGCCTCTATAGTTGCCTAATGCACCGCCCGAACCATATGTACCATCCACTGCCTGAGCACTGTTGCCGTCAAAAGTTGAGCCGGTTATGCCAACCGTTGAGTTGGAATTATACAACGCACCGCTGTTTATTTCAGCAGTATTACCGGCAAATGTACTATTTTCTATAGTTATATTATGAGAATTGTCCGTTCCTGTATTAAATACTGCACCGCCACGTCCGTGGTTACCGTCAGTTGTACCGGCACTTGGAACCACTGCATGGTTATTCACAAATGAAGAATTGGAAATATCAGCAGTACCAGCATTATAGATGGCACCACCGTTAGCGGCATAGTTGCTTTCAAATTTTGAATTATTTTGTACATTAAGAGTGCTGGTTGTATCTCCGGCAGCAGATGGCGCAGCATTATAAATAGCACCGCCGTTAATCGTTACTGTAGGATGGCCGCCATCCTGAGGTGTTGCAGGGTCTCCATCATCATTTATATATATAATCTCGCCATTTGTATCTTTATAAACGCCATTTCCGGTAAATGTGGAATTATTTACTGTAACTGTACCCTGGTCATTATATATAGCACCGCCGTTTCCGGTGTTAACACCGACACCTGACGGAGGAACAGTTGTATTATCAGTAAACTCTGAATTATTGACCTCTAATACACCGGTATTACCTATAGCACCGCCGTTATTTCCGCCGCCTTGATGCAAGTGGACGTTATTTAATTCAAGGCCGCCGGTTGTACTTGTATTATTAATTAATTGAGGAGCGGTTGCGCCGGTAGTGGTGTTATCTTTATAGCCGGAAATCATATATTTTCCGCCGGCTCCGTTACTTCCGTTTATGACAACACCTTGGGAAGGAACGTTTATTGTTGTATTACCTGACGCTTTATCTGCTACATAATCAGCTCCCAAATTTACTGTTCCGCCGCTGGAAACATTAGATTGCAGGTCATCCCAATCGCCGTTTTGAGCGAAAGCCTGATTTGAAGAAGCAGCCGGAAACATTGTTACAGCCATAGCTGCGATTAAAAATTTGCGCATATTTTTAGATTTTAAATTTCTCATTTTCCACTCTATTTCTAAATAAGTAATAACTCAAAATTTCAATAGCATAACAAAATAAAGGATATTATTCTGTATTTTATCATCGCATAAAAATATCATATGCTACTTAAATTTAACAAAAATTTACCGTTTTAGATATACACTAAATAGCCGATTGATATCTGTTTATTAGTAAAATTAAAAACTACTTATACATTGCCCACTGCTATTTCAGATAAAATATCCTGAAAATTCTTGCATAAAATTTCAGCAAATTCTAACGGATCAATTTGCGTGCATACCACAGACAAAATATCATCCGGCAATTCGGTAAGCATCTTCATCAAATCTTCCGGTTCAAGCTTGTCCATTGCCTTTACAATATCCGGTTTATCCAGCTGCTTCAACGGCATTGTAAGTGCATTCTTGCTGAATTCTGTCCAAAGCTTTTCATCCTTTTTGGTCAGATACAAAATCATATCCATTTTTTCATCACGTTCAAAGCATTTCAGGGCTTCTTTGAATTTATCCGGCTGCAATTTTTCAAGAAATTTATATATTTGCTCCGGCTCCATTTCAAGTCCTTCAACCTTTTTACCCATTACCTTTGTCAAAAATTTTTCCATCATTTTATTGAGTTTTTCAGGCGGAATTGTTTTTATAAAATCCATTATATGATTTTTGTCGAGTTTATCTGAATCAAAGAATTTGTCCAACTCTTTTTCAGGTATCATTTTTAGAAATTTTTCAGGTGAAATTGCATTAAATAAAACTTTGCAAATTTTTTCTTTTGGCAAATCATATATCAAATTAAGAAGTTTAGTCTTTGTAAAAAACATCAAACCCATTAATAAGTCCTTTTGGTCTAAAAATTGCAAAAGGTATTGCAGGTCATCAGTATTCATGTTTCTTATGATGGCATAACGGTTTCTTGCACTGGTCAGCTTAAAGAGTTTGGCCAGTTCTCTCGGATTTTTCAGGACTTTTATATCAAAATTTACAGCATTGGAGTTTCCTTGCTTTTCCTCCAGCGCCATAATTTCTTTTATGCTTTTATCACCGTATTGATTTACTCTTTGAGTGCCAATCTCAAAGTTATTTGTTAAATAACTTAAATCAATATCCAGTCTGATCATGAATATACCTTAAATCGCCAAAACTCTTATATTATAATTAACGGTTTTTTTTTCGTCTTCTTTAATATTTTTCATAAAACATTTACATTTCTTAAAATTTAAGCAATTTATCCCTTTATATATACTTTATATATACATAAGAGAGATTAAAATTTTAGAAAGAGAGAACACTATGGGCATCAATTTTGGATCATTAACAAAAGTAGATTTTAAAATTGCAGCAGGAAACACCAAGGCGCAACAACTTCAAACAGAATATAACGACCAATGGAACGTTTTTGAAGAAGCAAAAAAAGCAGAAGAAAACGCAAAAAACGGTAACAGCACATCAACTACAATGAGCATAGAAGATTTGACCGCAGCAAGAGAAGAAGCCGAAAACAAACTTTTATCGCTCCAAACAACACTCACAGAAGAAGCTAACGGAAAACAAAACCAGTCTGCTCCGGATGATAAAGAGAAAGATAAAGTCCAAGGCTCCAAATTTAAAGGAATGATGGCCTAACTATCTGTTTTTAAAAAATTCTTTAATTGCATATATAAACGGTTTTCGAATGAGAGGTCTGATTTTCACCCTCTCATTTTTTGTATCTGCAAGAAGTTCATCCTCTAAATAATCCAAAATTTTTAACATCTCCTGCACACCAAGCAATATTACATCGCAATCGAATTCTTTCAATTCATAAGGCGAAATACAATTTTGTCCGAAAAAATCCCGTTTAGCCGCACCTTCAAAAGACCTGTCCGCAACAGCAGCTATATGCAATTTTGACATATCATAATTCTCAAAAAGCGTCCGGCAATATAATCCCGCTCCGTATATTACTATTTTCTTATTTTTGTATTTTCGTGCAAGTTTATCAATTTGTTTTTGCGCATTAACATCTTCAAAATATTTTTCTATATCCATATTCCAACTCCGCTGCTTCAATATTTTTTCTTCATTTTCTATTTTTAACATAAACAAAAAGGGATTTTTAATTAACATTGACAATTTATGTTTTAACGATGTACTGAAAAATTCCAAATTCAGATGACCTTGCTTTTCAGAATCAATAAACTCTTTCCTCATTCTCAGAAGAACTGCCGGTCTGTATATCGGCAAAATTCTGTGGTAATTCCACATGTAATAATACCATTTTTTATAATAAAGCAGAGGAAAAAACTTTGACATATCATCATTAGAACTAATAAAATCCTCAAGAGCCAGATATTCATCATTTATCAAAAACGGTCTTTTTCTGCATTTCATTGAAGAACCGACAGCATCAACCCTGTAATTATATAAAGGTATATCCAAAAACATACCTCTTTGCGCATACATATATATCTGAAACGAAAATCCCTGATCGCAAAATGAAACCCCCGGTTTTTCAAGATGTTTTATATTGTTATCTCTAACAAAATCAGTTTTATATATACCTGACCACGTGCTGGAATCAATGCCTGATTCTTTTATTGAAAAATCAGTCAACAATTTATTATAATAATTCCTATCCTCAATGATTTTACATTTAACAGAGCCTAACAGCGAAGAATATCTATAAAAGTCAGCTTTAACAAAATCCAACCCGTACTCTTTTGCTTTATTGTATAAAATTTCATACATATTCAAAGAAGGAAAATCATCCGGATCTAAAACAGCAAGGTACTCACCGTGAGCCATACTTATTCCGAGGTTGAGCGAAATGGCATAACCTTCATTCTCCTTATCAACAAGAACTATTCTGGAATCTTTTCCCGCATACTCCTTAAGGATATCAATAGTAGCATCATCGGAACCGTCATTTATACAGATTACTTCCAGCTCCTTCAATGTCTGATTTAGCACAGCCTCCATGCAGCACCTGATATATTTTTGCATGTTATATGCAGCTATTATCACAGAAACTTTTGGCCGCATTATTTCACTATGCTCCATTCACCAAAAAACAAAAATCGTCTGATATTTTGAAAGAAATTTTTCTTTTTCGGTTTTAATCGTTTATACATTATTTCGGCATTATCATATATTTTTAAATGTGTATTAATTTTATTTATTTGCTCAAAATTAAACTGCCTCAAAATACTATCAATAAGCTTCTTAAATTCCTCATCAACAACAAAATGCGGAATATTTTTTATTGTCTCGGACAATCGTTCATATAATAAAGCCTGAAGCTTCCATAGCTTATACCTGCCGGAAACTTTTGCAGCATCAAGAATACCGGAGAATAAATCATTGAATTGTTTTTTATTCCATTTTGGATTTATACATCCTGGAAAATATACATAAAAATCTATATCTGAAGAGTAAAACCCGCCGCACTTCAGCATTACTTCCAAAAACCAGGGCGGATCCTGATATCTTCTATAATCCTTAAACAAAATACCATTTGTTTTAATAAAATCCGCTTTATAAATATATGCCTGATACCCGTATATTTCCTGATAATCAAAAAACTCAACAAACTTATTTTTATAAATAAAATCCTTATCAGTGCCGCTAAAATACAATACAGATTTATCCCGGCCGTCAATTAATTTTCCGCCGCAAACTACGGCAGAGTTGTTCTTTGCACAATCATATAATTTTTCCAGTGCAAACTTGTCGAAAAAATAATCATCCGCATCCATAAAAGCCAGATATTCTCCGCAAGAAAATTTTATCCCCGCATTTCTTGCGGCTCCGGAGCCGGAATTCTTTTGATTAATAACTTTTACCCGCTCATCCGCTGCGGCAAATCCGGCCAAAACTTTATCTGTTCCATCTGTAGAACCATCATTTATACAAATGATTTCAATATCGTTTAAAGATTGGGACAAAACATTCTCAAGACAGATTTTTACATTCTTTTTCATATTATAAACAGGTATTATAACAGAAACCTTGCAATTCATTTTTTACCCCGAAAGTATTATTACAAAATGCCTATACAACATAATTGCCTTTAATAATTATATTAAACTCCATCATCCGGGGCAATTTTTTATTCAAAATATACTTTATATATATAAGAGAAGATTATATGGTATCAGAATACACTTATACATTAAATAATATTTATTCATCAACAACACCTAACCCGGCTGTTAGCACTGATAAGACCGGATTTTTTCCGAAACAAGAAAAAGGCTTTCCGAACTTATTTGATACAATGATGAAAAATTTTAGCGGCAAATACCTATTTGATAACTCATTCAACAATATTCTCATGGCATTTTCCTGCTCTCAAAAAGCCAGTGACGATATATTTGGTATTTTAACATCAACATTGAACAGCATTTCAAAATTTAACTTTAATTTTACCTTGCCTTTTAATACAATACCATCAATGCAAGGCTCAACCGGTAAATCAAATACTTCTTACTTCGATTATTCAGCCAAAAAACCTGAACAGCTAAGCGAAGAGTTTTATGAAAAAGTTAAAAATATAGCAAAAGAAATAAATTGCGACCCTGCGGATTTACTCGGGGTTATGTATTGCGAATCCGGATTAAAAACTACAGCACAAAATCCATCTGGAACCAAAGCTACAGGACTGATTCAAATTACGGAGCAGACAGCACAGTATCTTGGCACCACGGTAGAAGAACTAAAAAAAATGAGCGCTGAAGAACAACTCGACTATGTTAAAAAATATCTGCTAAGAGCAAAAAATATAGCAAAAATAAATAAAGACGAAAAAATAGACGGTGCAACTCTTTACGCTCTAATCTTTTTACCTGCACGTGCAAAAAGTGATATATTAACCCAATCAGGACAAAACTACTACAACAGCAATAAAGCACTCGACACAAATCACGATGGCATAATTAACAAACAAGACTTAGCAAATAAAGTCAACAACGGAAGAAAAGCGTTAGGCTTTGATGCTGTAAATTATCTTTCATAATAAATAATATCTAAAATTTAAAATAACATATTAAAATAGCCCGATTGACTAATTGTCAGACGAGGCTATTTTTAATTTAATATAATTAATCTTTTTCATACTTCCAACTATTCTTAATTCCAGACAGGATGGACTTGCTTGCAAGTCCTTTTTTTTATTTA
>CASDVD010000156.1 GCA_949284155.1 uncultured bacterium
CTGTCTGTAAAAGCACAAATTGAAAAAATCGT
Organism: uncultured bacterium; assembly: GCA_949284155.1. GTDB lineage: Bacteria > Cyanobacteriota > Vampirovibrionia > Gastranaerophilales > Gastranaerophilaceae > Spyradomonas. Next base: position 33 of record CASDVD010000156.1, read on the forward strand.
TCTTCTGTTAAAAACTCAATATCCGCAGCGAGTTTTTAATATAGAGATACAGGATGATATTCTTCCGGTGCTTGCAGATGAAAATAAATTTCAGCAGATTTTGATTAATTTGCTGGACAATGCTGCAAAATATTCGTCTTTGGATACTCCGATTTCAGTCAGTGCATTTATGTCGGGAAGTTCGGACAGTGTAAATATAATAATTAAAGACTTGGGAGTAGGAATTTCTAAAGAAAACATAAAAAAAATATTTGATAAATTTAAAAGAGTGGAAAGCCATTTGACAAGAAAGACGCAAGGCAGCGGTCTGGGTCTTTATATAGTAAAAAGTCTTGTTGAGAAAATGAACGGGAGAATTACTGCCGAAAGTGAAGAGGGTAAAGGTTCAACTTTTACAATTACCATGCCTGCTGCGATATATGCTGAGCAAAGCAATAGAAAGCTGCGGGAGGTGCGCTGATGCTGGCAAAAGTCGTTCTAATTCTTGATAAAAGACGGGAACTTTCTGTCAAATACAAAAAACTGATTGAATCTTTCGGAGCGAGTGTTTTTATAGGTTCAAACCTTGAACAATCAGTTGAGATTATATCCATGTATGATCCGGATTTGATTTTGATATCCGACAGTCTTGATGAACCTTTGAAAGAGGTGTGCAAAAAATTGAGAATGGTGAGTTATTCATCACGACCTGTGCTGGTTGCGCTTTCAAAGTCTGATAGCCTTGATGACAAACTTTCTGTTTTAAATTCCGGGGCGGATGATTATCTTGGTGAACCGATTGAGGCTGAGGAATTTAAGGCAAGAATTAATGCACATTTAAGAAGACATTTTGAAAATTCAATCAATGAAATTACGCATCTTGCAGATTCAAAATTTTCTTTCCGGGTTTTAAAAAGAACAATAACTGAAAATAAAAACTGGGCAGCAATGCTAATAAAAATCAATGAATTTGAATTTTACCGTGAAATATACGGAGAGCTGGCTGCTGACAAGATGCGTCAGACATTTGGCGCTGTTATTAATTCGACACTTGATGAAAATGACTTTTTCGGAGAATTAATTGACGGAGAATTTCTTGTTATAACGAATTCGGTAAAGGCGGAACCTGTTGCATCTTTTATAATATATGCAATCGATGCTATTGCGGATAAGTTCTATTCGCAAAGCGACAACAGGCAGGGATATATAATATTACAGGGCGATGATAATGCAGGGAAACGGATTCCGCTGACTTCTGTGAGCATAGGCATAATTTCTAATGAGTTAAAAAGTTATACAGACTTGAAAACAGCTTTGGCTTCATTAATCGCTGTATGCAGATTAGCCGGTCTCAAACAGGGGTCAGGTTATATGATTGAGCATCCCAAAATCAGTGCCGTGGATTCGGTTGCGCAAAAAAATTACAACAACCGTGTGATGGTGGTCGAAACAGATGATGCGTTGAATTTATTGTTGAAAACAACAGCACAGATGCAAGGATACGAAGTCTGTTCGGTTGATAATTTTGATGATGTACAAAAAGAGGTCTCTGATTTTTTACCTGCCGTATTAATACTTGATGCGGGAAGTATTGACAGAATGCGGGGGCTTGAAGTTTGCAGAAAATTAAAGAGTGATGAAAAATTTTCTGATATAAAGATTATTCTTTCAACTATTGTGCATGATAAAAAGCTTATTCTTGATGCAGGAGCTGATTTATATCTGCCAAAGCCGTATGAAATAGTTAATATTTTTAACTGGGTTGAAAAATTATTAAAAGACTACAATTCATATTAAGGCTCAGGATTGATAATCTATGCTTTTCCCATTATTTTTCTGAGTTCATAAATCTCTTCAATATGCTCTTTAGAAAGATTTACGGGGCTGCCTGTTAAAAGCGAGCATAAATAAATCTGAGCGTAAGCTTCTGCTGTTTCCATTTTGTAATAAGCATCATCAAGGTCTTTTCCGCCGATTATTATACCGTGATTTGCCATTAGGACGGCATCGTGTTTGTCAAAAAATTTTGCTGTGTTTTCGACAAGCTCATCTGAAGAAGGCATTGCATATTCAGCAAGCGGAATTTCACCAAAATAAAATACATTTTCTGAAATGATAGGTGCTGAAAGCGGTTTATGTGTGACTGCAAATGCTGATACATATGGAGCATGGCAGTGAACAACGGCATTGATGTCATTTCTCATCTGATAAATTCTGGCATGGAGATGTTTTTCGGAGGAGGGTTTTTTTCTTCCTTTAATGATATTTCCCTCAAAGTCAGTGATAACAATATCATTTTCTTTTAAATAGCCAAGAGCCGTGCCTGAGCCGGTAATCATTATATTATTTTTATAACGAATACTTATATTACCGGAGGTGCCGGGTGACATATTTTTTTCTCCGAGCCTTTTCCCGCATTCAACAAGTGATTTAATTTTCTTTCGTTCAAATATATCCATTTCTTGTATTTTAACAAAATTTTGAAAAAAATGATATAATAAATTCAGAGAGGACGGTACAGAGCGTGATTGAAGAGGATATAAACTTTAGTGAAGTTGCGCAGTGGCTCTGTGAATATCAGAGAATTGCCTCGCATAAAAGTAAAACGCAGCTGCAAAATCTTATTGCGATTGCGTGCATGCCTCTTGTGAAAAAAATTGCACATAATCTTGCCAGAAGAAGCACTGACCCTGTTGAAGATATTATTCAGGTCGGAAGTGTCGGACTTTTAAAAGCAATCAGGCTTTACAATCCGGAAATCAGCAAAAATTTTAAAACATACGCAACATATTTGATAACCGGAGAAATAAGGCATTATCTTCGTGATAAAGCATCTATGATAAAAGCCCCGAGAGCTATTCAGGAGCTTGCATATCGTGTTCATTTAATGTCAATAGAGTTGTCTGAAGAAATGGGCGAAAAGCCTACTGAATCTGAAATTGCTGATAAAATGGCTCTTCCTGTTTCCAGAGTTTATGAGGCTATTGAGGTAGACAGAAGAAAACAGCCGGTTTCTTTAGATCAGATTAATATGCAGTCTAATGATGAATATACAAATTGGGGGGATCAGATTGCGGATTTGAGTTATCAAAATTTGCAGAGTGTTCAGGAGGAAAGAATGATGCTGGCCGAATCTTTGCAAAATCTTGATAAGGATTTAAAAGATATAGTTAATATGGCTTATTTTCAGGATATGAGCCAGGTAGAAATTGCAGCTGAATTAGGCATTTCACAGATGCAGGTCTCAAGAAAACTGAAAAAAGCGCTGCATAAATTATTTGAAATGATTACGGAAAAACAGGCTTAGTATGGAAACTTTACAAATATATTATCTTTTCTGGGTTTTTATTTTTGGTCTTACAATCGGAAGCTTTTTGAATGTTGTTATATTGAGAGGCTTCAGCGGTGAGTCTATTGTTTTGCCGCCTTCGAAATGTCCTCACTGTCTGCATAAACTCGCTCCGTGGGATAATATTCCTGTTTTGTCGTTTCTGATACTCGGAGGAAAGTGCAGATATTGTCATGAAAAAATCAGTATTCAGTATCCGCTTGTTGAACTTTTTACTGCTGTTTCTTTTACTTTTATCTTTTATAAGTACGGATTTGGTATAAACTCCTTTTTCCTTTGTATAGCAGCTGCTCTATGCATCGTAATGGCTGTGTGTGATATTTTGGAAAAAGAAATTTTTGATTTGCATGCATATCTTTTGGGCGGGCTGGGCGTTATTTACAATATCTTTAATATTGCCGGCGTTAACCATACTAAAATTCATTTCTTTTTTTCCGGACATGAAATAACAATTCATCAGTCCTTTATTTATTCTGTTCTGGGTTTGATTTTTGGTGTGATTTTTATGGAAGCTGCTGCGAGAATCCCAAAGCTTTTTATCGGAAAAAGAGCATTCGGTGAGGGTGATTCATATATTGCAGGTGCTCTGGGTGCATTTTTTGGAATTTCTAATCTGATAGTAATTTTGATTTTGAGCTTTATCATACAGGGGCTGATAGTGCTGCCTGTGTTTTTGTGGAAGCTTTTTAAAGGCAGAGAATATAAACTTTTTACATCTATGATTTTGTTTATTCTTCTGGCACTTTTTATCGCTGTAGGAAATTATTTCGGCGGTTTTCGTTCTGATGTTTTTTACTATTTTGCTTTAGCACTTTTAATTTGTATAGGCTATTACTGCTGCAGAAATATATTTAGTGCCGTGAAAAGCTCACAAAATCTTACTTATTTGCCTTTCGGCCCGGCATTGATATTAGGTGCTTTTATTATTCTGTTAACTGGTTTGGCAGCTTAGTCTTCCTTTTGTGTTGTCTTTTTAACCTGTTTTTATGTTATCCTCCGGCATACTATACGGCGGTGTTATTTATTACCATAAAATGGTTATTTCTTTAATATTTACGAGGAGGTTATAAATTGCGTCCGCCTATTAATATAGTACCGCATTATGAAAAGGTTAAAATTTATGGTAATGAAGTCAAAATTCAGACAGATTAGGTTTATGAACTGAATTGTCGGGGTTGTACCCATTTTTGTTCTCTGGCCGAAGAAAAATATATGAATCCTGAGGAATTCAGAAAAGATTTATCAGAACTTGTAAAAAAAATTCCTAAAATCGCAATGTTCAGAATACTCGGCGGCGAACCTCTTTTGCATAAAGATATCAATAAATTTCTGCAATATTCGAGAGAGCTGCTGCCGGAAATTTCAAAAAAAGAGGACAAGATATTTTTATATCTTGTCCTGCTTTTTGTCTTACATCATTATTTAACAACAATATTAACCAGTCTGCCCGGTACAATGATTGTTTTTACAATTTGATGTCCGTCAGTGAATTGTTTTACCTTTTCGCTATCAAGCGCAATTTTCTCAAGCTCTTCTTTTGACGCTTCTGAATCTACCTCTATCTTATCCTTGACCTTGCCGTTAACTTGTACAACAAGAGTAATTGAAGCAGTTTTGGCTAATTTTTCATCATATTTTGGCCATTCACATTCATGGATAGAATTTTTTCCGCCCAACTCATGCCACAGTGCTTCACTAAGGTGAACAGTTGTCGGTGCCATAAGTTTCAAAAGTGTTATTAAAGCATAGCTCAAAACATTTTTGTCTTCATCGGTGTATTCGGTCTTGTTATTTACATATTCATAAATTGCATTAGTGAATTCACGATATTTTGAAATGACAGTGTTAAACTGAAATTCATTAGAGATATCCTGCGTAATTCCTTTTATTGAAATATGTGTTTGTCTGATAAGAGAATCATTTGCCTTGTCAGGATGTTCAGGAAGTTTGTAATCAAAAATGATGTTATCCTGACACATTGCAAAAAGGCGCCATACTCTGTTAAGGAACTTATAACATCCTTCAACACCTGCGTCAGACCAGTCAAAATCTCTGGCCGGCGGTGAATCGGAAAGGATAAATAATCTCGCTGTATCCGCTCCGTAGTTTTCAAATATTTCATCTGGGTCAACAGTGTTTCCCTTTGATTTTGACATTTTAGAACCGTCTTTGAGCACCATGCCCTGCGTTAAAAGATTTTTGAAAGGTTCATCAAAATCTACCAGCCCTATATCTTTAAGTGCTTTGGTGAAAAATCTTGAATATAGAAGGTGCAAAATTGCGTGCTCTATACCGCCGACATACTGGTCGACAGGAAGCCATTTATTAACCTGTTTTTTATCGAACGGAGCGGAATCATTGTGTGCGTCCGCATATCGCATATAATACCAGCTCGAGCAAATAAATGTATCCATTGTGTCTGTTTCACGTACGGCTTTTCCTCCGCAAACAGGGCAAGTCGTTTCAAGAAAAGTTTTTGATGTTAAAATAGGCGATTTTCCGACTACTTTAAAGTCTACATCCTCAGGAAGTTTTACCGGAAGTTCCGATTCAGGTACAGGCTGTGGCCCGCATTTTTCACAATAAACAATAGGAATCGGTGCTCCCCAGTATCTCTGGCGTGAAATAAGCCAGTCACGCAGACGGTATTGAGTTGTAGCTTTGCCAAAACCTTCTTTTTCCGCCTTTTCTGTCATAGCTTTTTTCGCATCTTCGTTTGGTATTCCGTTAAATTCTCCCGAATTCACCATAATTCCGGGTTCTGTATAAGCTGCATCTTTGCAGTCGGAAGGATTTTTGGGGTTTTCAATAACGACTTTCATCGGAAGGTTATATTTTTTTGCAAAATCAAAATCTCTTTCATCATGAGTCGGAACAGCCATCACAGCACCGGTTCCGTATTCAACAAGAGCATAATCCGCTGTCCACAGAGGAAATTCCTCACCGGTAAACGGATTTATACCGTGAGTTCCCAAAGGCACGCCGGTTTTGATTCTTTCCGTCGAAAGCCTTTCTATTTCAGTCATTTTACGTGCATTTTCACGATAAGCTTCTACAGCATCTTTTTGTTCCGGAAGCGTTAATTTTTCAATATCTTTGTATTCCGGAGCAACGACCAGATATGTAATACCGTATGCTGTGTCAGGACGTGTTGTATAAACAGGAATTTCCATTCCTTCTATTTCTTTTACTTTAAATTTTAAAATTGCCCCTTGAGATTTGCCTATCCAGTTTTTTTGCATAATTTTTACACTGTCGGGCCAGCCTTTGAGTTTATCAATATCTTCAAGCAGCTGCTCTGCATATTCCGTGATTTTTAAAAACCATTGTGAAAGATATTTTTTTTCAACAACGCTGTCGCATCTCCAGCATTTTCCGTCAATTACCTGTTCATTGGCGAGAACGGTTGCACATTTGTCACACCAATTCACCGCAGCTTCTTTTTTATATGCAAGCCCTTTTTTGTACAGTTGTAAAAAGAGCCACTGCGTCCATTTATAATAATCAGGTTTGCATGTAGCAACTTCTCTGTCCCAGTCATACATAAGCCCCAAACGTTTAAGCTGCATTTTCATATAAGCAATATTTTCATCAGTCCATTTTTCAGGATTTTCACCGTGCTGCATAGCTGCATTTTCTGCCGGCAATCCGAAACTGTCCCAGCCAATCGGGTGAAGAACATTAAATCCGTGCATTTTTTTGAAACGGGCTATTACATCGGTAATCGTGTAATTTCTGACATGTCCCATATGAAGCTTCCCTGACGGGTAAGGGAACATCGAAAGTGCATAATATTTGGGCTTTTCTAAATCATCAACAGTTTTTCCCAGACCGTTTTCTTCCCAGGTTTTTTGCCATTTAGTTTCAATTTCCTGCGGATAGTACTGTTCTTTAATCACTTTTTCACCTCTAATTTTCCTCTATGAGTGATATTATAACAAAAAAGAGCTGATTTGTTTAAGAAATTTTGTATTTTATTGCAAAATCAAGTTTATTGAACGGTATCTGAATTTACTTTTAAAATAACACACCTCCTGTCATGCTGAACTTGCATCTTTTCTTGCAGACGAAGAATGGGCAGTACAAAGGAGGGAGCCCTTTTGGAGGATTTTAGGGGCTTTAAGGCAGCGGTTGTTGAACAAAACAATATAAAATACTACATTGACACGCTTTGAGCCAGTTCTAAAAGTTGTTTTTGCATTGATTCAAAATCAGTTTTTTCGTCAACTGACTGACATAAAAATTTGTCTATCCTGTCCATATGTTTGATGGCCAAATCTGTTGTGCGGTCGGAACCCTGGACATATGCACCGATGCTGATTAAATCTTCATTTTTTTTATAGGCAGCAAGCAATGTACGGATTTTAGATGCAGCTTGCAGATGTTCAGGGCTTACACATTCTTTCATAACCCTGCTTATGCTTTCCAGCACATCAACGGCCGGATAGTGATTCTTATGCGCCAAATCACGGGAAAGCATAATGTGACCGTCCAAAATACTTCTTGCTGTATCTGATATTGGTTCATTAAAATCATCGCCTTCGACAAGAACGGTGTATAATCCGGTAATCGTGCCGTTTTCATTACTTCCGGCCCGCTCAAGAAGTTTGGGCATAAGTGCAAAAACAGAAGGTGTATAACCTCTTGTAGCAGGAGGTTCTCCTACTGCAAGGCCTACTTCACGCTGTGCCATGGCTATACGTGTCACAGAATCCAGCATAAATAGTACATCTTTACCTTCATCACGAAAATATTCCGCAATCGCTGTTGCAACAAATGCTGCTTTTATTTTTACTAAAGAAGGCTGTTCGGAAGTTGCTACAACAACGACAGAACGTTTCATTCCGTCTGTTCCGAGTGTAGACTCAATAAATTCACGTACTTCTCTGCCGCGTTCTCCGATAAGGGCAATTACATTCAAGTCCGCTTCCGTGTTTTTTGCCATCATAGCAAGTGTAGTACTTTTTCCGACACCTGAACCTGCAAATACACCAAGCCGCTGCCCTTTTCCGGCGGTTATGAAAGCATCAATCGCACGTATTCCTAACGGAAGAGGAGTCCGAATCAGGCTTCTGTTCAACGGATTAATAATTTCTGCCTGCGTGGAATACAATGATTGCGAATTAATCTCCCCGAGATTGTCAATAGGATTCCCCAGCCCGTCAAGAACTCTGCCGAGCAGCTGCGGCCCTGCTTTGATTTTCATCGGCCCGCCCGAGTTTTTTACTATTGCTCCGGGCATAAGCCCCTCCATTGAACCCAGCGGCATTAATAGTATTTTCCCTGTTTTAAACCCTACGACTTCTGCCCAAATAGGTTTTTCATCCAGTCTGTTATATATGTAACATAAGTCGCCGATACTGGATTTTGGCCCGTCGGCTTCTATTATAAGACCTACAATTTCAGTGACTTTCCCTACTTCATCAAGGGCGGAGGTTTCTTCTATTATTTTCTTATATCCGGTCAGATTCATCTGCATTTTGAACCTCTTGTGCTGATTCTGCCGATTTTTGTATTTGCATTTCTGCTTTTTCTGATTCTTCAATCTCTTTAACCAGTGCGGTTTCAGGTGTTGAATTAAGCTTGTTATAAAGTTCCTGTGCTATTTTTTCAATCTGCGCTTCCAGTCTGGAATCTATTCTTGAACCTACTGATTCAACAATTGTTCCGTCCGGTGACACTGAGGCATCCTCAATGATTCTTATGGTTTCAAGATTTTTAAATGTTTCTTTTATTTTGTCCGATATTTCGTAAATTTTTTCCGCCATCTGAGGATTGACTATTATTGTTATATTTTCTTTTTCTTTTAAGGATGAAATTGCGGCAATAGTCAACTTTTCAAGCATTTGCGGGTTTTGGCTTAATTCTGTATGACATACTTTTTTTGCAAGGGCTGTAACCAAATCCAAAATATCCGTGTGAAGAGATTTTATTATACGTTTTTTTAATTCAAATTCTGCTGCGGCAAATTTGTCCAGATTTGTAATTTTTTCTTCCATCTCTCCGCTGATTTTTTCAAATCCTTCTTTATATCCCTGCTCAAATCCGTTATTTCTTGCAGCTTCAGTGATTTCAGCAGTTTGTGAATCAGCTTGTTTTTTTGCTTCATCAATAATTGACTCAGCTTTGGAATTAGCATTGGCTTCTATTATCAGTGCCTGCTGTTTTGCATCATTGACAATTTTTTGAGCAATTTGTTTTGCCTGTGAAATTTCTGAATCTAAAATCCGGCTGCTTTGAGTGCTTACCACAAAAGAATTGCCAAAATTTACCTTATCGCCTTCAATTCTGCCCAATATTACAAACCTCTAAACCGCTACTCAATATATTCATCTTCCTGAGTGTCACGTGTAATAATAATTTCTCCTGCTGCTTCAAGCATTCTGATAATTCCGACAATCTTTGTTTGTTTTTCCTGTACTTCTTTTGCTCTTACAGGGCCCATGTATTCAAGTTCTTCCTGAAGCATTGTTTGTGCACGTTCTGACATGTTGTGATAAATTTTTTCTTTGATTTCATCACGAACACCCTTTAAAGATATTGCCAAATCTTTCATGTCGACCTCACGAATGATTCTTTGTATTGCGTTGTCTTTAAGCTGCAATATATCTTCGAATACAAACATCAGTTCTCTTACGCCTTCCGCCAGCTCCAGACTGCGCATCTCGAGATATTCCAGAACATTTTTTTCCGTTCCTCTGTCGGTACGGTTCAAAATACTTGCTAATGCGCCTACGCCTCCGGCTTTTGAAAAATCCTGCGCTACTACTGATGAAAATTTTCCTTCTACGATTTTTTCAATTTCTGCAATAATTTCCGGATTCGTAGAGCTCATATCTGCAATCTTAAATGCTACCTGCGCTTGAACTTCCGGCGGTAAAGAATTGAGTACTTTCGCTGATATTTCCGGTTTTAAATATGCCAAAATCAGTGCAATAAGCTGCGGGTTTTCGTTTTGAAATGATTGTGCAAGCTGCGTCGGATCTGCTTCATTAAAAAACTGAAACGGATTCTTTGTAAGAAGTGTCATTAAGCGTGAAAGCATTTTCTGCGCATGTTCCGCTCCGTATGCCTTTTCCAGAATTGTTCTTGCATATGCCGTACCGCCCGATGACAAATAATCACTGGCCAAAAAAAGGGAGTGAAATTCTTGAAGTACTGAGTTTAAAATATCAGTAGGGATTTTATTGAGACTCGCTATGTCATAGGTGATTTGCTCCAGCATGTCTTCATCACGTATATTTTTTAATATTTCTGATGCTGTGCCCGGCCCCAGTGCAATCAATAATGCTGCAACTTTCTGGCGTGGTGACATATTTTCGTATGTTATATTTTCTACCATTTATTAGTCCTTAATATAAGAAATAAGCAGCTTTGCAGCTTCTGCCGGGTCGTTCATAATTGTGTCATTCAGGTCTGTCCTCAATTTGTCCAGCTCTGGATTTAAACGTGCATCAATTTGCGGCAATGCTTCAACTTCCATTTTATCAAGAAGATTGTCCGTAAGATGTCTTTGCTGCTCATCAAATCCTTCATCCCATCCTTCATCTGATGATGCTGATGATGTTCTTGTGAAAAGAGATTTTAAAACAAATAGTGCGGCAAGTCCCAGCACCAATACTATCAGCATCGGTGCGACTTTGTTAATAATAAATTCACGCATTTGTGCGTCTTTCATTTCTTTTTCCATTGCCGCATCTCGGGCTTTATCTTCTCCTAAGGAAGCAAATTGAAGGCTCGTTACATTTATAATATCTCCTCGGTTTAAGTCTGCACCGCTTGCAGATATTATTAATTTTTCAAGCTCTGTCTTCTCTTCTGTTGTAAGAATTTTATTCACTGCAACGGCTATTGTCATTCTTTTTACCGTACCGGGCGCATATACAATTTGTTTAATCTCTTTGGAAACATTATATGTCGCTGATGTCTTTTCCTTTGTATAATTTAAGTTCCTGTTTGGTGTTGTTACGGTATTTGCATTCGGCGGGTTATGACCGTTGTCATCTTCAAGATTTTCAGCAGGCGCCGGATTTGCCGGATTTTCGTAGTTCTCCATTTCTGTTTGAGAATTTGCAAGCACTCCCTGCTGGCTGTCGCCTACGGGAATGTAACTTTCGATTGTAGAACGTGCGCTGTTGAAATCTATATCTGCGCTTACCTGTACGGAAGCATTGTCTCTGCCTACTATTTTATCCAGTACATCCTGTATCTTTTTTGCAGTCTGCGTTTCAAAATTTGTCTTATAAGATTCTATATCGTTTGACGTTCTTTCTGTTTCATCAGACAAATTATTCCCTGACTGGTCGGTAAGAAAAACTTTTTCCGGTGTCAGTCTCGGAATTGCATATGCTACAAGATTTTTTATCGCTTTAACCTGATTCGTTTTCAATCTGTATCCGGGTTCTAAAATCAGCATAACCGATGCTGACGGCGAATCGTCTTTATCCTGAAATACCGAACGTTCCGGTTCTGCTATTTGTACCCGAACCTTTCTTATTCCGTTCATTTTTTCTATAGAACGGGTCAACTCTCCCTGATAAATTCTTTGTTTCGTTAATTTATTTTTAAAATCCGTTGAACCCAGCTGCATATCATCCAACAACTCAAAACCCGGCGCCGAATCCTGTATAAGGTCATTTTCTGCTACAAATATTCTCAATTCATCCTGCATATTTACCGGTACCAGAATAGAACGTTTATCTGCGCTGATTTTGTATGGATAACCGCTTTTTTTCAGGCTCTCCGTTACTGCGGCTGCATCCTGCGGTGACAAGTCGGAATATAATACCGACCAGTTAGGCTCCATCGCCTTCATGATGAAAAATGCCGAAACGAATAATGTGACTGCGCTAAGAGCTGCAATACCAAATTTCTGTCCGGCCGCAAGCCCCTCCCATAGCCTTTTTAAATCATCAAGAAATAATTTAAAATAGTTCGTTTCCAACGATTCTTTCCTCTTTCCCAAGTTTTATAACTGTGCAAAATCAAGCTTACACACCTATTGCGCCACATTAAAAATATAACCCATTTTCTCTCCGTTATCAAATATGTTAATTTTCTTATCTTTAATAGGGTGGCGAACCCCTTCCGGTTTTTTCACGTCCCTCGTGACTGTTCAGCGGCACAGCCCGGTGCACCAATCTTTGGCGGGCTGTGTTTCTTTAATAGGGTTCGCCACCCTATTAAAAACTTTACTTTAGGGTGTTGATGGTCTACACTTGGATTATTATGGTATCACATGTAACTACTGCGACGGTTGTTGGAATTGAATCTTGTGTAATTTCTGTGGAAGTGGATTTGGTGCAGTCTATTCCGGGGATGACGATAGTAGGCTTGCCGGATACGGCGGTATCAGAGGCGAAGGAGCGGGTACGTTCTGCCATTAAAAATGCCGGATTTGAGTTTCCTAATAAAAAAATTGTGGTTAACCTTGCACCTGCTGATTTAAAAAAAGAGGGTACGAATTATGACTTACCGATAGCTGTGGGGATACTGGCGAGGGACGGAGTAATTCAAGAAGAATTAATTAAAAATACCGCATTTATCGGAGAATTGTCTTTAGACGGTTCTATCCGTTCGGTAAACGGAATATTGCCGATTGTTGCGGGATTAAAAAAATTCAATGTCAGTCAGGTGATTGTACCGTGGGAAAATGCTGTTGAGGCGGCGTTGGTACCTGATATAAAAGTTTTGAAAGCAAAGAGACTTGAAGATGTCGTAAACCATTTTGGTGTTGAGCCGGTTGAGTCAAAAAGTCTGGAGGTTTGTGAAGCAGATATAAATGATTATCTGAATGAATATACGACAACGAATTATCCGTATGATTTTAAAGATATTAAGGGTCAGCAAAAGGCCAAAAAGGCGTTGGAAATTGCTGCTGCGGGAGGGCATAATATATTGATGAGCGGGCCGCCGGGGTCTGGTAAAACACTGCTGTCAAAAACTTTTCCCTCAATATTGCCGCCATTAGAGGTTGAAGAGGCGATTGAGCTGACAAAAATTTATAGCGTAAGCGGCTTGTTGAATTCAGACTCACCATTAATCAATAAGAGGCCGTTTCGGGTTGTACATCACAGTGCATCTGCGATTGGAATTATCGGCGGAGGTTCAAATCCTAAACCGGGCGAAATTACTCTTGCGCATCATGGCGTGCTTTTTCTTGATGAAATAGTGGAATTTCCCAGGAATGTGCTTGAGGTATTGCGTCAGCCGCTGGAAGACGGAGAGGTTACTATCACAAGAGCGCAATCAAGAGTCAAGTATCCTGCTGATTTTATTCTTTTGGGTGCAATGAATCCTTGTCCTTGCGGTTATTTGGGAGATTCCCGGAAAAAATGCACGTGTTCTGAATTTCAAATTTCACGTTACCGTTCGAGACTTTCCGGCCCGCTGCTGGATAGGATTGATATACAGATTGAAGTCCCGAGACTCACTGCTGATGAACTAATTAATAAAAACTTTAAATCTGAATCTTCCGAGCAAATAAGAAATCGTGTTATAAAAGCAAGAAATATTCAGATAAAAAGATATAAAGACTATCCGATTTTAACAAATTCCCAGCTGACACCCGAGCTGATTAAGAAATTTTGCCGGCTTGATGAAAAAGGTGAAAGTCTTTTGAAAAATGCCATTTCCAAATTTAACCTTTCCGGACGTGCTTATGACCGGATATTAAAACTTGCACGTACTGTTGCGGATTTAGAGAATTCAGAAAATATTGAAAGTTCTCATATTGCATTATCTTTGCAATATCGCAGTTTTATTATGCAAGAGCCTGCTATGTATTAATGCTTTTCTATTATGGCGGTTCTCCTATAAAAGGTTGATTTTTTTATTTTCTGCTGAATTTTTTTAAGTTATATCCGACAAATATTATACATACAACCCCATTAGAAATTGAGAACAGAGAATGACAATCACCTATGGTTTTGAATGCCGCACAAATGATTTGAAATGTGACATTGAGAAACTAAAATCTTATATGAGCAAAAATGACTGTAAAACAATGACTATTGATGTTTCTTCGTTGAACTTTATTGATGCAGCCAGAGTTTGCGCATTGGTTTCAGGGTATCATTACACAAATTATATTGACGGTGTTTTAACGTGGCTTGTCAGGGATGATGCAGCCAAAAATCAGATAACACCTTTTATACTGGGAAACATGCTGGTTAAAGTAAAACAAACGGATATTATAAAAAAGGTATCTGCCTAACATTTATGCAGTTCATTATAAATTACCATAGCTGCTGACAAAAGCGGATCGACTGCTGTTGAATATGGCGGTGCATATGTCATGTCAAGGTTAAACAATTCACTCACTTTTTGATCTGCCATTAATGCTGATGCCACTGTATTTATTCTTTTATCAGCATCGCCTTGTCCTACCGCCTGGGCTCCTAAAATTTTTTCCGTACGCCGGTCTGCTACAAGTTTTAACGTAATACTTTGCGCATGCGGCATATAACCTGCACGATCTTTTTGAGTCATTGTGGATGAGATTACGTCAAACCCTAATTTTTTAGCATCACGCTCCGTCAGTCCTGTTAATGACATTGTATAATTCATAAATCTTGTCACTGCAGAACCTAATATACCAGGAAATGCATCAAATTGATCCGCAATATTTATTGCAGCACAGCGCCCTTCTTTGTTTGCGGAAGAACCCAGGGGAATCCAGGTGTATTGCTTTGAAACAACATGATAATTTTCAACACAATCTCCGGCGCTATAAATATCTTTTATTGATGTTTCCATACGGTTGTTCACTCTTATTGCGTCATTCACGCCCAGCTCTATCCCGGCATCCCTGGCAAGCTCCGTATTCGGTACAACACCGGCCGCAAGAATTACTAAATCTGTGTCTATTATTCTTCCGGTTGAAGTTATGACTTTTTCTACTTTTTCTTCTCCGTGAAATGCTATAACAGACTCGGATGTAACTATTTCAACATTGCCTTTTTCCTTTGTGAGTTCTATTATTTCACCTCTGATTCTTTCTGAAAAATCTTCATCAAATATCGGCAGGAGATAAGGCGAACGCTCAATCAATGTTACATGCAAATTATTTGCTGCAAACGCCTCAAGCATTTCTATTCCTATATATCCCCCTCCCACAATTACCGCATGTTTTGATTCAAGCATTTTGTTTCTTATATCAATCGCATCCTGCAGCCTTCTCAAGGTAAATACATTTTTCAAATTGATATTTTGTATCTTGGGTATGAATGGTCTGGCTCCGGTTGTTATAGCTAGTTTGTCATAATTCACAGTCTCAATTTCATTAGTAATAGTATCCTGTATTAAAACCTTCTTTTCCTCCGGAATGATTTTTATTGCACGTTTGTTAAGATGAATATGAGCGCCTTTTTCTTCAAACTGCTCCGGCTTCCTAACAATCAGTCTTTCAGAGTTCTCTATCAATCCCTCAATAAAATACGGCATTCCGCATGCTGAATAAGATATCATATCTTCTTCTGTATACAAATCAATTTGACTTTCATATTTAGTTGTTCTCAGTAGTTTAGCCATAATTTTCGGCCCGGCTGCAACTCCGCCGATTATTACAATTTTGTGTTTCATTTCTTGAGTCTATTAAATCTTCAGCAAAATTACATTACTCCTCACGGCCCCCTTCTTCGGGTATTTTAATAGGGTGGACAGATGGAATAAGTTTTATCACGTCCCTCGTGACTGTTTAGTGGCACAGCCACGTCCGCCAATCGTTGCGGAC
>CASDVD010000157.1 GCA_949284155.1 uncultured bacterium
GCGTCTGAGAGGATATTTTTCTATAATAGTAGATATGAAATTTCGAAATTTAGATTCAAAAATTTGTATTGGAATGATGTCAGGTACATCTATGGATGGTATAGATGCGTGTCTTGTGAAAATAGACGGAGATTTTTCCTACCGGATTCTTGATACATATTCATCGGAATATCCTGTTGAAGTTTCAAAATCGCTTATGGAGGCGGCGAACGGCAGGGCTTTGACCTTTGATATATGCTGTTTGGATTTTGTTGTTGGTAAGCTTTTTGCAAAATGTGCCAATGCGCTGATTAATAAATCGAAGATAGATAAAGTCGATTTTATTTCTTCACATGGTCAAACAATCTATCATGTTCCCCAAAAGAGGGACTATGCCGGTATACATACAGCTTCTTCCCTTCAAATAGGGAATATTTCTGTGATTGCACAAGAAACAGGAATCAAAACAGTTGGCAATTTTAGAGCAAGAGATATTGCTGCAGGGGGGCAGGGGGCTCCGTTGGTGCCTTTTGCCGATGAATTAATCTTTTCCAGAAATAAAAGACGTGCAATACAAAATATAGGCGGAATTGCTAATGTAACAGTGCTTTCGCCTGATATTTCAACTTTTGCCTTTGATACCGGCCCCGGAAATATACTGATAGATTTTTATATGAAAAAATTCTTTAAAAAAGATTTTGACAAAGACGGTGAAACAGCTCTGAAAGGGATGGTTGATGAAAAATGGCTTAATTTTTTATTAGAAGAGCCGTATTATAAAATTGAACCGCCAAAAACAACCGGTAGGGAGTTATTCAATGATGAATATGCCATTAATGCTCTAAAGTATGCTCCGCAGAATCCGTATCATATAATTTCTACAGCTGCGGCTTTAACTGCACGGACTATTTCCGACGCATATAAGAAATTTGTTTTCCCTAAAACCAAACCGGAGGAAATAGTTTTAGGCGGAGGCGGTGCATATAATAAAGCACTGATAAAGTATCTGAAATATTATCTTCCGGAGGTGGAAGTCAAAACGCATAATGATTTTTGTATTAATGACAAATATAAAGAAGCTTTGGCGTTTGCTATGCTGGGATATTGCACAATTAACGGGATTCCTAATAATATTCCGGAATGTACCGGTGCTAAATGCCGGGTCGTAATGGGAGAAGTTGCGTATTAATGATTGAAACGGAGAAAATAAATAAAAATACTGAAAATATCGATTTGGCGGCTACTTTAGAAGTCGTGGAAATGATTAATAACGAGGATTTTAAAGCTGCTGAGGCGGTGAAAAAATGTCTGCCTAAAATCGCTGAAGCTGTAGATATTATTTCTGAAAATTTTAGAACAGGCGGCAGACTTTTTTATTTTGGTGCTGGAACCAGCGGCAGACTCGGGGTTCTTGATGCTTCAGAATGTCCTCCTACATTCAGTACATCCGAATCTATGGTCAGAGGTATTATTGCAGGAGGTGACAGAGCTTTAAGATATGCAATAGAAGGTGCGGAAGACTCGGAGGAGCTTGCGGCTGCCGATTTTAAATCTTGTATGGTTAATAAAAATGATACTGTTGTTTCTATTTCCGCTTCAGGTAATGCAAAATATGTTGTGAAAGTATTATGTGAGGCTAAAATTGCAGGCTGCAAAACTATTGCCGTGACTTGTAATCCTGAGGCGTTAATGAAAGAATATGCCGATGTGTTTATTTGTGCACAGACAGGGTCTGAAGCTATTTCCGGTTCAACGAGAATGAAAGCGGGTACTGCGCAAAAAATGATTCTCAACATGCTTACAACCGCTTCAATGGTGAAAATAGGAAAAACTTTTCGAAATTTAATGATTGATGTAAAGCCTACAAATTTAAAATTAAAAAGACGTGCAGTTGATATTGTTTCTGTTATATGCGGATGTTCATACGATGCGGCTCAGGAGGTTCTTGACGAGAACGGCTATAAAATTAAGCATGCTGTGTTAAAGATAAAATATAATCTTGATTTTGATGCGGCGGATAGTTTGCTGGCTGAATACGGAGGAGTCTTACGTAAAGTTTTTGTATATTTGGACAGCAGAAAATTATAAGTTTGTAGTATTTATTTTTTTTGTCTGCTAAAATACATTGAGTATCGTATCTTAAAACAAAAATAAAAATATAGTTTATACCTTTTATGAGGAACTGTAATGTCAGAATTTGAAGTACCCAGAAGAATAAGAAATCCCAAGAAAAATTCAAAATTAAAATCGTTTTTTGTAATGATGACATCTGCTGCACTGGCTGCATTTATAGGTGTTAATTTGTATCTTAGCTCTTTGCCGCCTATTCAGCATTTGGACGATTTCAAGCCCAATATAGTAACCAAGTTTTACTCTGAAGACGGCGAAGTAATAAAAACATTCACTGCGTATAGATTTGAGAAGGTGGATATAAAAGATGTGCCGGATAATATCAAAAACGCAATAATCGCCACCGAAGACAAAAATTTCTATCACCATAGAGGCTATGATCCGCTTGGGCTTGCACGTGCAACGCTTGCAAATATAAAAGCCGGAAGCTCTGTTCAGGGTGCCAGTACGATTACCCAGCAATTGGCCAGAATACTCTTTTTAAATAATGAAAAAACGTTCGACAGAAAGATAAAAGAATTCATTGTTGCTGCAAGAATAGAAAAAACTATTTCAAAAGATAAAATCCTTGAAATGTATTTGAATAATGTATATCTGGGGTCTGGTGCATACGGCGTTGCCGGTGCGGCTCAGATTTATTTTAATAAACCATTGAAAGATTTGACTCTTGCTGAATCTGCGCTGATTGCCGGTTTACCTCAGGCTCCTTCTGTTTATTCTCCGTACAATGACAAGAAACTGGCTGTCGAAAGAAGAAATCAGGTTCTTTTAAGAATGTTTAAAATGCGCTATATTACCCGCCAGCAGTATGAAAATGCAAAAGAAGAAGAACTGCGGCTCAACGGAAATCCCAATATTTATTCGTTAAACAGGGCCCCTTATTTTGTGGATTATGCAATGAAGGAACTTGAAGAACTGGGATTTGATGAAACAGAAATTTCTCAGGGCGGATATAAAGTTACTACTACATTGAATTATGCGGCGCAAAAAGCGGCAGAAGAATCAGTAAGAAGAAATATCGGTACGACAGGAAAAAGACAGGCTGCTGTATTTTCTTTTTCTCCTATTACCGGTGAAATATATGTTTATATCGGCGGTAAAAATTACGGCGAAAGTCAGTATGACCGTGTAACTCAGGCTATAAGACCGCCGGGTTCCGCTTTCAAACCTTTTGTGTATGCTGCCGCTATTGAAAAGGGCTGGGGCCCTAATGATTATCTTGATGATACTCCTGTTGATATAAACGGATGGAAACCGAGAAACTACGGAAATCGTTATCGTGGGCCGTTGCCGCTGTTTCAGGGGCTGACAATTTCTTCAAACGTAATGGCCGCAAGATTGATTAAAGAAGTAGGGGTGCGTAATGTTATAACTATTGCACGTTCGCTTGGAATTACTACTCCGCTTGAATATGATATGACGATTGCCCTTGGTTCAAACGGTGTAAAACTTTATGAAATGACAATTGCCTTTGGTGCATTTGCCAATGGCGGGTTTAAAGTTAAACCATATGCAATTGAGAAGGTCGAAACATCAAGAGGAAAAGTTATATATGTTGCACCAAAAACCCGTGTTATGAAAGTATTGAATTTGAATACCGCAGCAGTTCTTACAGCAATGCTGGAAACAGTAATACAACACGGAACCGGGCGTACTGCTAATATAGGCGTACCGGCCGCCGCTAAAACCGGAACGACTGATGACAATAAAGATGCTTCATTCTATGGCTATACACCTGACATAGTAACCGGTATTTGGGTCGGTAATGATGATAATACTAAAACAAACGGCATCTATGGCGGAACAATACCCGCTATGATATGGCGTGATACGATGAAGGTTGCAACAAAAAAATTCGGAGCATCTAATTTTGATTATCCGCCTGTTGAACTCAAAAAGTCTGCAGTGCCGCCAAAAGAAGAATCAGAAGATGAAGAGGGCGGAGAAACTAATGCTCCTGAGCAAAATTCTTCGGAAAATGCTCCGGAACAACAGCAGCAAACTGATGCGGCAAATCCGGTTTCTTTTAATAATGCGTTTTTAGACCAGGCATCAAGAAGCTCCCGTCAGCCGCAAAACAGCGCTCCGACACCTGCAGCGCCGCCTGTTCCGGCTGCTCCGAGATTGCCGGTAAGCCGGCAATAGTATAAAAACTATTCATTTTTTATACCGGCTTTAAATTCCTTTGTAATAGGTGAGGTCTTTGGTGTAAGCACGTATTGAATATCATTTTTTTTATGCAGCTTGTTTTCTATTTTATGGAGGAAAGGGGCTGCATATTGTTTGAATTCAATACCGCCAAAAATTACTAAACCTGTAAGAATTGCAATTTTTACGGCCTTTTGCTTATATAAAAATTTTCTGCTTTCTTTTAGTTCTGACAAAATTAATCTTGAAAAGTCAATCTTTAACTGTCTTTTTGTTGCTTCAAAAGAATTATGAAGTTTTTTTTGCAGAGAATATGCCTGCCGCAGCTCTCTTTGCGCCATTTTGGACTTGATTAAATATTTTCGAAATTTAAAACTCTCTCCGGCGGCCAGTTCATCATCAAGATAGGGTGAGATATTTGTACGAAAATTCTCGTGTTCCCTGATGCTGAAAGTTGCTTTTTTCTGTTTTTGCAGTGCTATATTCATAACTTTTTTGTATGAATCTTTTAAGCTGTTTATCAAATTTTTTAAATATATAAATTTTTTATAGCAATCGGGGCACATGGCCAGATGTTCTTCTATGAATTCTTTTTCTTGTCCGGTAACTTTGTTGTCAATGTATTGAGACAAAAGTGCTGAAACTTTTTTGCATAATAAATCTTCCGGCATATTATTTTCCTTAAGCTATGTATGGCTTTAAATCTTCTTGTAATTTATTTCTTGCTCTTGCAATACGGGATTTAACAGTCCCTACATTGGTATTTGTTATTGCTGCAATTTCTTCATAGGTTAAACCCTGAAATTCACGTAAAACTATTGCCAGCCTGAATGAATCGGGGAGTTTATGAATGGATTTTTCTATTAATTCATTCAATTCACCACCGAGAGTATTTTCTTCTGGATTTTTACATTTTGAAGGGAGTTCAATTATATTGGTGCATTTTTCATTCATTTCGTCCTCTTTTTTTTCGATAGGTACAGTTTGCAGTTTTCTGTTTTTGCTTCTTATGTGGTCATAAAATATGTTCGTTACTATCTGATTCAGCCAGCTTTTGAATTTCTTTGGTTCACGTAAATTCTTTATATTTTTTGACATTTTGACAAGCACGTCTTGAGTTAAGTCTAAAATATCTTCGCATTCTTTACTCAGATAATAAAATGAAGCATAAACCGTACTCTGGTATCGCTTTATAAGCTCTTCAAGAGCTTCTGTATCATCTAGTTGTGCTTTTAAAACTAAATCTTCCGTAGATAGTCCTTTGTAGTGTTTTTTATTGAGTGATATCAAGTAAATCTCCCCTTCCCTGTTTCAAAATTAATTTATAATTGCAGGATTTAAATTAACCTTTGTAATATAATCAGGTAGAGTATTTTAAACAGGGTAAAAATATAAAATTTTATGCAAAGAATCATTGATGCTAATTTGAACAGAACGGTTGAAGCACTGCGGGTGCTGGAGGAGATTGCGAGATTTTATCTTGATGATAAAGAACTTTCGACAATATTAAAGAATATGAGACATGAAATTTGTTCAGAAACCGATTATCTGTATGAACAGCTTCTTTCTTCAAGAGATACCGTTAATGATGTCGGAACGACAATAGCAAATAACACTCACCGTTGTGGTATTCTTTCTGTTTTTAAAGCAAATATAAAAAGACTGCAGCAGGCTTTAAGAGTTTTGGCAGAGTATTCCCAATGCAATGCTGTTTTTGAAAAATCCAGATATTCTGCGTATACTGTTGAGAAAATTATGTGGGGGAAATTGAAAATGAAACTGAATAAATTTCTTTTGAAAGATAAAAGATTGTATCTGGTTACAAATTCGGATAAATTTGAATCTGAAGACAGGTTTTTGGATGCTGTTGCCGCTGCATTGAAAGGCGGTGTTGATATCGTTCAGCTGAGAGAAAAAACAAGCAGCGCAAAAAGAATTATTGAACTCGGAAAAAAAATAAGAAATTTATGTTCCATATACGGAGCGTTGTTTATAGTAAATGACAGGATAGATATAGCGAGGATAGTCGAAGCAGATGGAGTGCACCTCGGGCAGGATGATGCTGATGTTAATGCTGCCAGAGAAATTTTAGGTGAGAATGCAATAGTCGGAATTTCTACTCATGAACCGGCTCAGGCATTAAAGGCTCTTGAAGATGGCGCCGATTATATTGGTGTAGGGCCTGTTTATACAACGCCTACAAAGCCCGGCCGCCCGTCGGTCGGGTTGGAGTATGTGAAGTGGGCCTCTGAAAATATTGATATTCCGTTTTTTGCCATAGGCGGAATTAATGCAGAAAATTGTAAAGATGTTGTTTCTGCCGGGGCTGCCCGTATTGCTGTTGTCAGGGCAATAATAAACAGTGAGTCTCCTGAGGCTTCTGCTAAATTTTTCAAGAGTATTTTGGATGAATAAATGTAAACAATTTTACAAATAGCCGATATAGGCTATATACTAAAAATATATTAAGTATTACAAGTGTATTAGTTACATATATTCTGAATTGGTCTAAAAATTTAATCTGCAAAGGAGAATTTATATGAACACTATGGCATCTTCTAATTCTATAATTACGGCTCCGGAGAGCCTTTTGACTTCTGTTGACAATCTTGAAAACAATTTAAAGAAGCTTGTAAAAATTTGTTATGCAGAGTTTAAAGCTTTTGAAGAAAGAACCAAAATACCGGATAAACGTCCAATGTACACTAAACCAATTTTGAAAAATGAAAGAACGAATGACAGAGTTGTTGTATTTCCGGAATCAGACCTGAATGAGGTGCTGCAAATTATGCAGAAACTCAATATTGATAAAATAGGTGTGATTAAACATTTATGGAACAAGGAAATTGTGGGATATGTATATTGCAAAGATATAGAAAAAGTAATAAATTCTACGGACAAAAAGATATTTCCTAAAGATTTGATAAAGAAAATTGACAAATAAAATTACAAATAAAA
>CASDVD010000158.1 GCA_949284155.1 uncultured bacterium
ACAATCCAAAACGGAGGCCGCAACGGCGTCTCCCTGTCCGCCGGCCTAAGATGGACAATAGGCAAATCCCCCAAAAAAAATAAAAAATAAAAAGAAAAGATAAAATCAAAAAGCTCCGTATTACGGAGCTTTTTGGTCAATACTTAATTTATCTTTTACGAAGACGGAGCAAGTATGATGATAACGTTGCGGCCTTCTAGAGATGGTTTCTTTTCAATGTTTAAAGGTTCGTTTTCCAAATCTGCAATAAATCTGTTTGCCAGATTAAATGCCAGTTCTGTATGCTGCATTTCTCTTCCTCTGAGCATGATAACGATTTTAACTTTATCACCGGAGGAAATAAACTTTTTAATATTTTTAATTCTTACATTATAATCATGTACATCAATTTTGTATCGGATTTTGATTTCTTTAACTTCAACGGTGTGCTGTTTCTTTTTGGCTTCTTTAGCTTTTTTCTCAAGCTCGTATTTATATTTGCCGTAATTCATTATTTTGGCAACCGGGGGCTCTTGATTTGGAGAAACAATAACTAAATCTAAATTTTTTTCATCAGCAATACTTAGTGCTTTTGATGTTGTAATGACGCCGTAATTTTCGCCGGCATCGCCTATTAATCTGACTTCTTTTGCCCTGATATTGTTATTAATCATAGGCTGATCTTTTCCGGATGAGTAGTTTTTACTAATGGTAGTTTCTCCTTATTAAGCTATTTTACTGTTTATTTACTCATTTTATTGTCTTTAGCCCCCGTTTGTCAATGTTTTGATATCGACTTTTTGGTGTAATCTGAAAAGATTATGTAATTTATCAATTGTTTGTTACAATTTAAATATGAGTTTTATGGAGTTATTTCGACAATCTGCTACATATAATCTGTTCAGGCTTTTAGCAAAACAGCTTGAAGATTTTTTTGAAACTCTCGGTGAAATCGGGATACGATTCTGGCAGGTGTTAAGGTTTATTCTGAAAGGTGAACTTCAGTGGAAATTGATAATTGAACAGTGCTCCAGATTCGCTGTTGATTCGCTTCCGATAACACTTTCCATTGTCGGAATGACATGTATAATTATTGCAATGCAGGTTGCTCCGGAGATGGTTAAGCAGGGCGGTGAAAAATATGTCGGAATGCTTATGGCGATAACTATTACAAGAGAACTTGGCGCAATTATGTCCGGTTTTGCCATCATTTCCATGATAGGTTCTGCATATGCATCGGAAGTTGCGACGATGAGGGTTACAGAGCAGGTCGATGCGTTAAAAGTTTTGAAAGTCAACCCTGTGAAATATCTCTTTGTACCGAGGGTTGTTGCGGGGTTTTTAATGATGCCGGTTATTGTAACTGTTTCATCATTTTTTGGTTTGATATGCGGCGGTCTGGCTGCGTATATTTCGGCTCATGTCAGCAAATTGAATTATATCAGTTCGGTGTGGCAGGGGTTGTATATTAAGGATATAAACGTGGCTTTGTTTAAGTCGTCATTATTTGGCGCTGCGATATCTTTGATAAGCTGTGTCTGCGGTTATCTTGCCTACGGCGGAGCAAAGGGTGTTGGCTTATCAACAACTAAGGCCGTTGTTTGGTCATTTGTTGCTATCGCAATAATAGATTATATAATTGCTATGATATTTTTCTTTTAATGTGAATAAGAAGGACAAAATGAGTATTGAAGTTAAAAATTTAAAAAAGTCATTTAAAGACAAAGTAGTATTAGACGGCATATCGTTTAAAGTTGATGATGGTGAAATACTCGCTGTTGTCGGCTTGAGCGGTGCCGGGAAAAGTACGGTATTAAAGCTGATTTGCGGCCTGACAAAACCTGACAGCGGCGAGATAATTGTTTCGGAAGGTGATATAGCTATGGTGTTTCAGTATTCTGCGCTTTTCGATTCTTTAAATGTGTATGAAAATATAGCGTTTGCTCTAAAAGAGAGAAAAGAATTTAAAAATAAATATACTGAAGATGAAATTAAAGATATAGTTGCGCAGAAGTTAAAGACAGTCGGGCTTGAGGGTATTGAGAACAAAATGCCTCACGAACTTTCCGGCGGTATGCAAAAAAGGGTCAGTTTTGCGAGAGCCATTGTTACTAATCCGTCAACAATTCTGTATGATGAACCTACATCCGGTCTTGATCCGGTATCATCTACTGTTATAGAAGATTATATAGTCAGGCTCAGGGATGAACTCAAAGCGACATCTATTATTGTCACACATCAACTCTCCACCATTAAGAGGTGTGCTGATAAAGTTCTTATGTTGTATAATGAAAAAATCGTATTTTGCGGTACTCCGCAGGAAATGATTGAAAACGGCAATGATTACACAAAACAATTTGTTAATGCAAGCATTGACGGCCCTATGAAAGTTGCTGTTTCAGATTCATAGCTTATAATAAAAACAAGGATAGTATTAAATAAAATGCGTTTTTCATCATCATTTAAAGTTGGAATACTTACGTTAACCGCACTGATAATTTTTATCTTTGGTATTTTGTGGATAAAAGGACGTGCACTTTCTGCCGGAGAAAGATTGAGTGTTGATTTTAGGGATGTGAACGGTATGCGTCCCGGGTCAGCTGTTCAGTTAATGGGGTTCCGTGTAGGACAGGTAGAGGAAATCACTCCGATAATAGATGGTGATAATTCTTTTATTCGGGTCAAATTCGTTATTACTGAACCTGATATAACTATTCCTGCTGCTTCTGCAATTTCCATTCAGCAGTCTGGAATTATAGGCGAACAATTTTTGGAAATTACTCCGCCCAAAGTTAGAACTATTTATCTTCCTATTTCCAGAAAATCACAACTGCTTCATGTTAATGATAAGGTTCAAATGAAGTTGAGTGACAAACTGTGTGATGTTGGACATGTCAAAAAAATTGAAATCATAGAAACAAAAACTCTGCCGATAAATATTCAGGAAGAGATTAAAACTGAGTTTGCTTATAAGGTAGGGTATATAATAACTCTTCCGGGGTTGATTCCTCCGGATAGACTTGTTGGAGAAATCAGGCAAAATCAGGGTAAGCACAGGTTGATTATACGTTCCGCTAATAATTTGTCGATAGCTTATCCGAAAACTAATTCTAAATTTACAATCATTGAACCTTTGAGGTTGTCTGATTTTATGGAACTTCAGTACCGTGCAGCCGCATCATTGACTGAAACGAATGAAAAATTGAGTGCTTTCTTATCGGATGATGTTATTGCCGATATGAAAAGTATAGTTCAAAATGTAGATATATTGACTATAAAAGCTAACCAAACATTGGACAAGACACAAATGCTGATTGATTCTTCCCGTGAGGATTTGAATTCTCTTATGGAAACAACAAACAATGTTTCGGTTAAGGTCATTACTCTTACTGATAATTTGAATAAAATTGTCGGTGATGAAGAGTTTAAAACTACGCTTATGGATACAACAAAATCTGTTAACAGGTTGTCAAATAATATTAATAATATTCTTGAAGATAAAACAACAAAACAAACTCTTGATAACTTACAGGTGGCAAGCAAAAATATCTCAGAGATTTCAATCTTTGTTAATGAAATGACAAAAGATGAAAAATTGAAATCTCAGATAAATGATACGGTAACTAAATTCAATGCTGCTCTTGACAATCTGTCATTGACGTTAGAAACTGTAAACAGTCTTACTACAGAGGAAAAATG
>CASDVD010000159.1 GCA_949284155.1 uncultured bacterium
CAGGTGACTGAAAGTACAGAAACAAATCTCACAAATGTAATTTTATATGATATACCGGATCCGAAAGATTCGTTTGAAGAAAAAATTGTACGAAAAGATTTGCTTCAAAAGGTTGTAGATATAGTGCTTGTTGCCCAGAAAAACAAACCGGACAAAGAATATTTAAAAATATTCTATCTGCGCTATATAAAAGAAAAAAAACAAAAAGAAATTGCATCTATATTAAACCTGTCACAGTCAGAAATCAGCAAACGTCTGCTGGATATAGCAGATATAGTAAAAGCTCACTTTAACTAAATATAATTTCTTTATTTATATAGAAAAGCAATTAAATTCAAACTGGGTAAAATCAGAAATTACGGAAGAAACACAACTTATTTTTTGAAACAGCTGTTTTTTATCATCCGGAACTACAGCGACAATTCCGCCGATACCAGCTCTTTTTGCCGATTCAATACCTGCCATGGCATCTTCAAAAACAAGACATTCACATGGCTTCAATGAAAGATTAGATGCCGCTTTCAGATATATATCGGGCTCCGGCTTGTTGGGAATTTTTCCGTCATCATAGACAATTTTTGATACATCAAACCAATTTTTCAAATGAAATATTTCTATAAAAAAATCCACATTTGTTTTATCAGAAGCAGTAGCAATTGTGTGAGGTATGCTGTTTTGCTCCAAATATTCCAAAAATTCCACAGCTCCTTTAGCCAACTTTGTATTTTTCATATCATTAAGGCACATCTCACGATATACAGCTTCTTTTTCAGCAGCGAGCCGCTGTACCATTTTTTTATCCGGTTTTTCCCCTATAGCATAAGCAATTATATCTTCATTTGTATGCCCGAGCATATGCTTTTCCATCTCATCATCAGAAAAAGGAGTGCCCCTCAATCTTGCGGAATACTCTCTCCAGGCCTCAATATGTTTGGGGGTATCATAAAATAGAGTCCCGTTAAAATCAAAAATTACACCTTTGAATTTCATTTTCTGTTTCTCACCATTAATTTATTTTCACTAATTAAATTATACAAATAAAAAGCATGCTTTTTAACATCACAATAATTTGTAAATTTTTCACGATTAATGTTTCGAATTGTGAACAAAATTATACAAAAGGAACATGCACTAAAACTCAACAATAGTCTAAAATTTTTCATCAAACAAAATTTTTTTATTTTTAAAAATTGTAAAAGTTGCACAAAAAAGTGAACAAATGAGAGTCTGCTTGTGTTTATATAAATAAGGAAAGAAAGTGTAGGTGTTCATGTTCAGTCCCGATTTGATGAGATATTTAATCAGTCATGACATAGAAGAATACGAAGTTGCACAAAAAAAACAAATTAATCTGAATGAAAATAAAATTTTCAGATATGCAAAATTCGCTACTGTCCCGATTGAAATCAAGGACTAATTTCCTTCCACAATTGAATAATTTTATTAATAAAAAACGCTCCGCAAAAAGAGCGTTTTTTATATTCTGAAAATAAAAACTCTATCTCTAATCAATCAGGGCATTTATCTCAGCAACCATCTGTTCAGGATCGACTCCATGAACCTTTGCACCCGCTTCAAGATTTTCAAACTTTGCTGCAGCGCAACCTATACAGCCAAGCCCGTATTTTGCGAACACCTCTAATGATTGCGGATAATTTTGAACAATATCTATTATACTCATTTCTTTTGTTACTTTTCCTGACATAATTTAGTCCTTTCCTCTAATGTTTATATTGACTTTTTCGTAAATTCTATTAATAAAATTATACATTAAAAAAAGGGTTTTTGACACCCGGGGAGCGAACGTTGGACAAAGCAAAAAGATTCATTTTAAAACTAATAGCATATTTTGATAAAGAAGACGAACTAAGCCCCATTGGCTTAAAAGCATTGGGGCTTAGAGCAGAATATTTAAACACCGTATACAAAAATCAATTCAGTGCAAACAAGTTCAACACAAGAATGATTTCACCCGTCCGGGACAAACCGATGTATTTCGGAACATAACAGAAACTAAAAAGCTTTATCAATAGTTTCTTTCGTATCCTCAACAGCTCTTTCACGACCTGTTCCTACAGCATTAATTGTTTTTTCATTTTGCATTTGCTCGGTCGTTTGCTTAACGGATTTGTCAACATTGGCATTAATTTTATCAATATTTACATATCCCAAATAAAGTATTGCTGCAACTACAATAAAAATAATAATCCTTATCATAATAATTTATCCTCATATTAATACACAG
>CASDVD010000160.1 GCA_949284155.1 uncultured bacterium
CTAAAATTCACGGATAAATTTACTGTAAAGATTAACGAGCGGGAAACAATGATTTTTCTGAAAAATTACTTTTATGACACTGTAAAAGTAATCAGAAAAACAAAAGATTCATCAGGCAAACTTATTCAAAAAGATGTCTCCGTCTGTTCACCTCCTCTTGGTATAGAAAATTTCAAACCCTCTAAAGCCCAGCTCGATGATTTCATGAATGCTGCGCTCAATCCGCTTGATTATTACACAACAAAATTCGTAAACGGAAAACCCTACAATCTTGAACGAACAATCAGACGCTCTTATGCCTTCAAAAAAATCAAAGAAGGCGATATTTATCTGAATAGAGCTATTAATATAGAAAAACTTGTCAGCGGTCAAAATGAACTCAATATGAGTCCTAACTTATACCTTAGCTACTATAAAAACGGTATTCCTATTCTGACCAATGTTAAACACATATAAAACAAAGAAAAAACCTCCTGAGCTGTCCAGGAGATTTTTTAATAAAATCTAACCCATGCCGGCAGAGTCTTTCACAATATCAAAATCATGCTTTTTCCATGCTTTGAAACCGCCTGTGAGCTCCATAACCGGATAACCCTGTTCAGTAAGTTTTACTGCACATTTTTTTGCTAAATGACAAGCAAAATTTGAGCCGT
Organism: uncultured bacterium; assembly: GCA_949284155.1. Lineage (GTDB taxonomy): Bacteria > Cyanobacteriota > Vampirovibrionia > Gastranaerophilales > Gastranaerophilaceae > Spyradomonas. The sequence continues at coordinate 654 of CASDVD010000160.1, forward strand.
AAAGAATATTGACTTTATCTTTAGAAAACTTATTCAAATTTTCTTCTAACTGATGATGCGGTATATGTACTGCGTAAGGTATGTGGCCGTCTATATAATCTTCATATTCTCTTACGTCAATCAGATTAAATTTATCAAGTTTTTTATTAATCATTTTCTGCAATTGACGAGGGCCAAGTGTATAACAGTACTCGTTCAAAAAATATTCATACGCACGATGAGTATCCATAATAATTTTTTCGTATTTCTCCTGCATTTTCCACTCCTTTATTATTTACCTTGGCAGAATAAAAGGAAAATCTGAAAAAGATATCCCACACTCCGGCATATCAAAATGAATGGTTTACAAAATACTAATCAAATTCAAAAAACTAGTTATCCAAAGAATTAACCGAAACTTCTATTTTGTTATTATAGTTATTTTTTATAGCAAAAGAAAATTCATTGGCAGCATTTACCCAAAAATTGGAAGCACATAAAATTCTTACCTCGCCCGCCTCAGGTGATTTAGTTTTTATAACAAGCGGGTCTGTGCCTTTATAATGAACAATTAAATCTTTCAAACCGACAATCTCTTCAAAAGGCAATTCTTCATTAATTGAAAGAGTAACAATATTACTGTTTTCTACCGGTTTTACGGAATCCACAATAATGTTGTATGAATCTTCATCCCTTCTTTGCACTTTGCCGGAAAGAATAACCTTCTTCTCAGAATCAATAAATGAATTATATTCAACCAGTGTCTTATGAAAAGCAACAAACTCAACTTTTCCCGTCAAATCCTCGATAATCCCCGCCTTCAAAAATTTTGTAGGATCTTTCTTTGTGGGAATCTGCCGCACCTGGCTCAATAACCCGCATACAGTAACAAGTTTGTCATTAGGCATCTCTTTCAGTTCGGAAATATTATGAGTTGTCAAAAACGGAAGTTTATCAACAATGCTCGAAAGCGGATGGCTCGTTACATAAAATCCCAAAAACTCTTTTTCAAAAGCCTGAATCTGTTTATCATCAAATTCTTCATCACTTCCCTGCATTGTGTAGCCGTCCATTTGCAGACCGCTTTGAGTCGTCATACCGGCAAACAAACTAACCTGTCCCAGAGCTTTTGCTTCTTGCTCTCTTTGCGCAGCGCCAACAAGCCCTTCCAGATTTTCAATCAGTTGTTTACGGCTTTTTTCAATATTTGAAAATGCACCTGACTTTATCAAACTTTCCAGTGTTCTTCTGTTCATGCACTTTGGATCAAGCCTTGTACAAAAATCATAAAGTGATTCAAATTCGCCTTTTTCTCTCTCTGCTTCAATCAGTTCGACTACTGCCTCGCCGCAATTTTTGATTGATGCCAGACCAAAACGAATATCTCCGCCGTCAGGTGTAAAGTCGGCCGATGACTTATTTATGTCAGGTGCAAGAACTTTTATTCCCATTTTTTGACATTCTGCAATATATATTTGTGTTTTGTCCTGATCATTCTTTACACTGGACAATAATGCAGACATATATTCAACAGGGTAATGAGCCTTTAAATACGCAGTTTGGTATGCAACAAAGGCATATGCGGCAGAATGGCTCCGGTTAAAACAATATGCAGCAAACTTTTCTATCTGCTCAAACAATGCTGCAGCGTCTTTCGCTGTCATATTGTGATTCGCAGCACCGGCAATAAACAAATCTTTTTGTTTTGCCATCTCATCGAGTTTCTTTTTACCCATCATACGGCGCACCATGTCCGCTTGACCGAGAGAATAATCAGCCAGCGTCTGGAATATCTGCATAATTTGTTCCTGGTAAACAATAGTACCGTATGTATCTTTTAATATCGGCTCCAAATCCGGATGGGCATAGGATATTTTTTGACGACCATGTTTTCTTTCCACGAAATCCGTAACCATTCCGGAATCCAAAGGCCCCGGACGGAACAATGCTACCAAAGCGCCCAAATCTTCAAATACACTGGGTTTCAAATCTTTTACAAGCTTTTTCATCCCTGCTGATTCAAGCTGGAACACACCATCCGTCTCTCCTGCCGTCAAAAGCTCAAATGTTTCTTTATCATCCAGCGGAATATTATTTATATCCAAATCGATTCCATGACGTTTTTTTATCATTTTTATCGCACTGTGAATAATAGTAAGGTTCCGAAGACCCAAAAAGTCCATCTTCAACAAGCCGATGTGTTCATCTTCCGTCATTGTGTATTCCGTGACGATAATTCCTTCTTTTGACGGTTCAACAGGAACAACCTCTGATAACGGCATCTTTGAAATAATAACGCCTGCTGCGTGCATGCCCGTATTATTTTTCAATCCTTCAATGGATTTTGCCATATCTATAAGTTTTTTTGCCGTAGGGTCAGAGTCGTAAAGCTTTTTTAACTCCATACCTTCTTTGAGCGCATCATCAATTTTTACGCCCGGCGCAGACGGTATTAACTGCGCCCATTGATTACTTTGTGCATAAGGAATATTGAACACACGTGCGACGGATTTCATAGCATTTCTTGCTGCTAAAGTTCCGAACGTCACAATCTGGCATACTTTATCCGCACCGTATTTTTTTGTTACATAATCAATTACCTGACCACGCTTCACAACACAAAAGTCTATATCGACATCAGGCATGCTTACACGTTCAGGATTCAAAAAACGTTCAAACAACAGATTATGACGAATGGGATCCAAATCCGTTATCTCAAGGGCATAAGAAACAAGAGAACCCGCTGCGGAACCACGTCCGGGGCCTACCGGAATGTCATGCTCTTTGGCATATCTTATAAAATCCCAGACTATCAAAAAGTACTCTGCAAAACCCATCTTGTTAATTACGCCCAGCTCATAATCCGCACGTTTTTTTAACTCCGGCGTAATTTCTTTGTATCGTTTTTTCATTCCTTCATATGTCTTAAATTCCAGATAAGACTCGGAAGTATGATTTTTGGGCAGCTCAAAATACGGAATATGATACTTGCCCATTTCTATTATCAAATGACATTTTTCTGCAATATCAACCGTATTTTGGATACATTCATTAAATGTTTCGCTATCCATCCATCTGAATGCATCTCTGAGTTCTTCAACTGTTTTGACATAAAATTCATTATTGGGAAATGAGAAACGGTTTGTATCTTCTTTTAGAGCGTTAGTTTGTATGCATAACAACGTATCATGCCAATCGGCATCCTCTTTTTTGAGATAATGGCTGTCATTCGTAATAACCATTTTTATACCGAGTTCTTTTGCAACTTCAATTAAAACAGGATTCGAGAGCTTTTGTTTTTCCAGCCCGTGATCCTGAAGCTCTATATAATAGTCTTCTTTAAAAAGCGACTGATAAAATTTTGCTGTTTCAATAGCTTTTTCTTTACCGCCGTTCAATACAGCCTGAGCAAGTTCACCCTGAATACATGCTGACAAACATATCAAACCCTTGTGGTATTTTTCCAATAATTCATGATTTATTCTGGGTTTATAATACATTCCTTCGCACTTGGCAATACTTACCAATTTTACAAGATTTTTATAACCATCCTGGTCTTTTGCTATTAAAACAAGGTGGTAAGGATGTGTCTTTTGGGGATTTCTTTCGGAAATATCACCGTCATATACATAAAATTCACAACCTATAAGCGGTTTTATTCCGGCAGATTTCGCAGTTTCATACATAGAAATTGCACCGTACATATTACCGTGGTCAGTAATGGCAACAGCAGGCATATTGTTCTCTTTTGCGTACTCACACAGCTGTTTTATTCTTATCGCCCCGTCAAGCAAACTGTATTCTGTATGTAAATGTAACGGTACGTATTGCATATTCTCCATTCCCCTTTACAATATTAAAGCATAGAATAATACATTTGAGAGTTAAGTTTTGTTTCAAGTAACGGATTAGTAATAAATACAAAAATTTAAATTTCCGTTTAACATTTATGAAGTTAAACCAATAATCCCATCTGCCGGCAAAGAACAAAAAAGCATAGTTTTTGCTATGCTCTGTTTTCCAACTAATTATATAAAGTCCAGCTTAGTTACATATATGAGTCCGATGTGCATCGGAAAATTAAGTATGTTATTATATTAATCTTTTATCCCCCGAATTGATATTACCCGGGTGGGTAATATTAAGTCAAAATTTGACCCTTATATTTTATGGAATTAGTGACCTTCAAATATTACCATATTAATATGGCTAAAGATTTCAAAAAGAATTTTGGGGCTAGAGTAAAACACTATAGAAATTTAGCAAATCTGTCTCAGGAAAAGCTGGCGGAAAAAGTAGGATTGTCACCCCACACTATCAGCTATATCGAACGAGGAAAAAACAATATCAGTTTTACAAAACTCCCCGTGCTATGTGCTGCACTCGAGATTGAACCTTATCAATTATTTATCAATATCGATAATAAAGAGAACCCGGATAAAATTGAAACTATAAATAAAATGCTAAAAACTGCAAATGCAAGACAAATTAACATTTTAATGAATATTATTTCCGGTATTTTAGATATTTAACTTTTTATTAACAAGAACCTGTAATCAACAGTTGATTAACTTTATAAATTACTTTATAAAGTAATTTGCTAAACAGCCAAATCTCCGATTTTGACAAAAAGATTTAGATAAAAATTAGTCAAAAACGGTCTTATCCCGCCATATAAAACAGCATTATTAAACGTCAATATTTTATTGTCACCGCTCAAAACCGAAATTGTGTTCTTCGATTTTTCAACAATCGTACCCGCAGCACTATATTTTGTATTATTTTCACGAATTTGGACGCTCTTTACTTTAAAAAATACATTCTTATGCGAAATATATGAAGATTGCCACGGCTGCAGCCCTCGAATTTTACAGTCAATTTCCCGGGCCGATTTTTCAAAATCAATCAAAATATCTTCCACGCCTATCTGAGGAAAATACGAAGCCTCTTTTTCATTCTGGTTAATCGGGATAATAATCTCCCATTTCATATTCTCCAACAGCTCGGACAGCATAACCCTTGCCGTAAGACAGCACTTATTCTTTAATGTCTCACCGGTATCAACATCCGTAATCTTCACCGACTTTTGCATCAATATAGGGCCGGCATCAAATTTTTCATCCATCAAATGAAATGTAACACCGGATTCAGATTCACAATTCATTATTGCCCTGGCATAAGGGTTAGGGCCTCTGTATTTTGGCAAAAGAGAAGGATGACAGTTTATCGTAGCGAGTTTAGAAAGAGCTATGGTTTCTTTTTTGAATTTTTCACCCCATGACCCGACAAGTATAATATCCGCATTAAGTTTTAAAATCTCTTTTTTAAACGCCTCCGAATTGACACTTCTTGCTTTTATATCGTAAAGCTTCATACTCCTTGCAAAAGTCAAATCCTTGTCCGGTGCAAAAATATCTTTGAAAAATAACAAAAACGGGTGATACTTAACCCTTTCATAGCGAAACACACCCACGACCTCATTTTGAGAATCTATTGCTCCCAAAATCAGGCTGGAAAACATCTGTCCGTATCCTGCAACTACGATTTTCATATGTTGCAATCTTAGTGGTTATTTGAAAAAAAATCAAGATATCGATATGGCCAATATTTTCAATTATTGTAAAAAAATAGACTTTCTACTACACAAATTGTAAACTTTCCTATACAATATTATTAGAGGAATCGGATGTCGGAAAATTATAAGCAGACATCGGAGCGAAAGAGAATTTTGGCAGGAAATTTCGACAGTTTTGATAATTTGGAAACATCCATAAGAAAGTCTTCTGTTATTCAGGAGCGTATAAATCTTGTGTCCACTCATATGTATAAACAATTCCTTGAATATCAGCATTCTGCTATAAATACTCAGGAAATTTTTATCAAAATAGCCGATAATATGCAGGCAACCGTCGATTACCTGAAACAGTCTTTCAGCGCACGGGGGGTTGCTACCGATAATATTTTTTACAAGCTTGATTCAACACAAACGGTTCTTGTGCTTAATATCCTCTGGCACACAATCAGTTTTACAACACGATGGAATAACCAGCCGCAGGCTTTATACAGAGGAGTTGAACCTCCTTTGATTTCAGGACGCATTATCGCATTAAAAGGCAATTTTCATGAAATTGTTAAAAATAATCCTGATAATGAACTTTCAGCAGTACTAGAACAAGAAGTCGCTTCTTTGTTTATTCCTGCAGAAAAAAGTCAAAGCGGTATTATAAAAATAAATCATTTGGGCAACAGAGAGTTTTATTTAAATCAGATGGACGCACCCCGTGAATTTTTGCTCAAAGTTATTGAAACAATTTGCGGCGGCGGAATTTATCACGAAGAAATAACGGGTAAACAATAAATGAGCACGCTTGAACAGGCCGTTCAATTTCATCGTGACGGCAAAATTGAAGAAGCACGCAAAATATATCAGGAAGTTTTAAAGGCAGAGCCTCAAAATGCAACGGCGCTAAATCTGTACGGAGTGCTGATTCTTCAATCCGGAAAAGCTTCCGATGCAAGAATTTATTTTGAAAAGGCTGTAAAATTAAATCCCTGTGCCGCATTTTTAGAAAATCTCGGGTTTGCTTATTTTTGCGAACAAAATTTTGAAAAGTCCGCCCTGTATTACGAAGAAGCATTTTCTAAAGAACCGACTCTGGCAAGTGCGCAACAACTTATTATTTGTTATGAAAAAATTAACAGATTTCAAGATGCAGCCAGATTTTGTACAATTCTTTTGGAGAACGGACAAAATAATCTTGAATTGATTAGAAGAGCCGGAAAAATATATAACAACTGCGGACAATATGACAAAGCTTTGAACTGTTATCTGAAAAGTTGCGAAATTGATAAACGGGATTTTATCGCTATGAATAATGCGGGTTTAATGTACGAAAGGCTGCTAAACCTGAAAAAAGCACGTGAATATTACGTAAAATCTTTAAAAATCAAAGAAAATTATGAAGCTTTGCATAATCTCGGAGTACTGAGCAGAAAAGAAAGAAAGTTTGAAGATTCTATAAAACTTCTGAAAAGAGCTCTTTTGCACAAACCCGACAATACAGAAACAAATACAAGCCTCGGGATGACTTATTTCACCATAAGAGACTTTGAAAACGGCTGCAAATATTATCGCCGGCGTAATCCGGAGCTGAAAAAACAATTTAAAAATGAATGGACAGGAGAAAAACATCCCGATTCAACACTGCTTATATATTACGAAGGCGGGCATGGCGACCAGTTGATGTTTTGCAGATATATAAAATTTCTCCATGAATACTTCAAGAAAATAAAAATTCTTGTCTATCCGGGGCTGGTTGAACTTTTCCGGTTTAATTTTCCCGGAATTGAAGTATATACATTTGAAGATAACCCTGAATACGATTATTCTGTGAATATTATGGAAATTCATTACATTTTAAAAATGGATTTTGACCATATTCCTTCAGCACCACACTATCTACGGGCAGACCCGGTCAAAGCGGTAGAATTTTCAAGAAGAATTTTTAATACTCCAAAGAAAAAAGTCGGACTGTTCTGGCAAGGAAATTTACGTGTTTTTAAAAACCGTGCAATAAAACTGGAACAACTAAGCCCGCTTTTATCACTTCAAAACATAGAATTTTATTCTTTTCAGGTAGAGGACAAACTTAATCAAATTGCGAAGTTTCCACAAGTTATAAATCTTGCACCGGAATTGAAAAATTTTTCAGATACTGCCTCGGCACTAATGAATCTTGATGTTCTGATAACCATTGACTCCGCTATTGTTCATCTTGCCGGAGCTCTTGGCATAAAAACTTATCTTATGCTGCCTTATGCAAGCGAATGGAGATGGTTCAGCGAAACAAAAACCACGCAATGGTATCCGAGTGTTGAAATTTTCAAACAAAAAGAAGCAGAAAACTGGGCAGATGTGGTTAAAGACGTATATAATGCATTACAAAAATTATGACACCGCTGCATCCATTTACCGCTTACTATTTACAATTTGCAATCATCAGAAACACAGATTGGAACTTGAAAAGGCACTAAAAAAGAGCCGTAAAGGCTCTTTTTATAAATGGTAGGGGTAAAGCGGCGAAGTTCGAACTTTTTGAGATACATAAAAGAGCTGATTGAAGAACTCAAAAAGTCAGATACAGTCTTACTTTTA
>CASDVD010000161.1 GCA_949284155.1 uncultured bacterium
TGGCTCCTCGGGTGGGACTCGAACCTACAACCCTTCGGTTAACAGCCGAATGCTCTGCCATTGAGCTACCGAGGAATAACTCTGTAAAATTATTATAGCAATAAAATTTTTATTGTAAACAGTTTCTTCAAAAAAAATTTTTTTTCTTTTATAGCACGGCATTTCAGGCTGTTTTAATAATTTATTCTTATTATTTATGCATGCTTTTCATTAATATATTTATTTCTTTTTGGGTTAAATTCCCAATCAAAGTTCTGGGTATCATTCCGTTTTCACAGCAGATTTTTGCTGCGGCTTTGATTATTTTTCTTACTGTGTTTTTATCTTCCAGGATGTGACCGTTTTTGAGGACTTTTGCAGGTGCATTATTTTGATGAAATATGTCGTAGACTGTTTTTTTTGAATTTGTTTCAATTGTGTATTTGCTAAAGGGTAAGATTTCTCTGGAGGAGAGCAAAACTTCTAAAGTTGTGCTTCCTGCCTTTTTGGTAAATGTACGAAAACCGTCAATGTTCATAATTTTCATATTAATAATCCTCCTGTTTTCATATAGGATAATATATAAAATTTAAAATGTATCTTACCCGGGTGGGTATGTTTCAAAAAGTAAAATTATATTAAGGTTATGCAATTTTTTATGTTGTATATATTTTATATATATAGGAGACAAAATAATGGCAGACTTTATTAGATTTGTGAATAAAAAGAAAAAGTTTACCCCGAAAGATTTAGTTTAATTTATATCAATAACGGTGACTCCATCGCCGCCTTCAGTGTTTTCTCCCGGGCGATATTTCGCAACATACGGCGAGTCATTTAAATATTCACGAATAGCATGTCTGAGCTGTCCGCTGCCGTGTCCGTGTATGATTTGAACGGGGGTAAGATTCACCAAACTTGCTTTATCAAGATATGCCTCAAGTTCTGCGAGTGCCTCGTCAATTCTTGAACCTCTGAGATCCAGTTTGTTAGAAAGATTTATTCTGGAAATTTCGAATTGGGTTTTGGATAATTTATATTTTTTCTTGATTACGGATTTTTTCTCTTTTAATGATTTTGCCAGTTTTGTTACATTTATATGTGTTTTCAGCTGGCCTATCAGAATTTGAAGATTTCCGTTTTTATCCGGAGGGGTAAGAATTTTTACATCTTGATCCAAATCTTTTATGATTGCGTTCATTCCGGGTTTTATTTCGTCTAATTCTACATATTTTGTACTTAATTCTTTTGTATCTGCAGCAATCATTTCATTAAGATGTTTGCCTGTTTTGGAAACTTTTTTGTATGCAGATAAGGCATTTTCACGTGATTTATTTTTGTTTAATGATTCCAGTATAGTTTTGATTTCTTCTTTTGCTTTTGAAACATTGGATTCATAGCGATTTTTAAAATCTTTCAGAGATTTACGCTTATTTGTATTTAGTGTTTCCAGCAGTTTGGAGTATTCATTATATTTTTCCTGTGTTTCTTCTTTTAAACTTTTTGTCTCTTCTGTGAGTTTGTTCAGTTCTGAATATTTTTGTTGAAGGGTTGTTAATATTTTTGACTCTTGTGTTATATCTTTTGTGTATTCTGAATTTGCTGTTTCGATTATCGACTCCGGGATTCCAAGATTTTTTGCAATTGCAAAGGCATTTGACGATCCGGGAATTCCGATTCTTAGCTTGTATGTCGGTTGTAAATTTTCTACATCAAAGTCTACTGATGCGTTTTGGAAATTGGGATTGTCAAACGGGAGCGATTTTAGCTCGCTAAAATGCGTTGAAATTAGAGAAAAAGCACCCTGTTCGTTGAACTTTTCCATCACTGCACGTGCAAGGCAGGCTCCTTCTTTGGGGTCTGTGCCTGCTGCGATTTCATCTATTACTATAAATGTTTCAGCATCTGCATTGTCTAATATGTTTTTTATATTTTTGATGTGAGATGAAAAGGTGGAAAGGCTTTGTATAATATTTTGTTCATCGCCTATTTCCGCATACAGTTTTTTGAAAGGATATATTTTTGCCTTAAATGCAGGGATATGCATTCCTGCTTCTGTCATGGCAATAGAAAGCCCTACTGTTTTCAGAACAACTGTCTTTCCTCCCGCATTTGAACCGGTAATTATAACAGAATGAACCGGGTCTGCTATATTAAAATCATTTTCAACGACATTATCACATACTGACATCAAGACAGGATTTTTCATTCCATTGAGGCTTATTATTTTTTCATCGCAAACTTCAGGTTCGCAAGCATCAATTGCTGTTGAATATTTTGCTTTTGCAAAAATAAAATCGAGTTCTATTAATGTTTCAAAAGACATTTTTATTTGTGAAAAATATTCGCCTATATCGATTGACAGTTGTTTTATAATTTTTTGTATTTCAGCATCTATTGCAATCTGCGCTTCTCTGATTCTGTTATTTAGTTCGACGATTTGTCTTGGTTCAATGAAATATGTTTGTCCGGAGGCGGAGACATCGTGGACAATACCGTTAACTTTATTTTTTGATTCAGCTTTTACCTGAAAGACAATTCGACCTTCTCGTGTTGTGTAAATATTATCTTGCAGATTAACTGAAAAAGACGGATTGTTGAGAAGAGCATTTACTGTATTTTTAAGATTTTCGTTTAGACTTCGTTTTGATTGAAAGAGGGATTTTAATTCAGCAGATGCGGATTCTTTCACATCAAAATTAACATCGAAAACCGTAGTTATTTTTTCTTCCAGCTCTGAGCTGCAGAAGAGATGTTCTGTATATTTTAATAATTCTGTATAATCATTTGAAAATCTGTTCAGATAAGATGAAACAAGCCGTCCGTTCAGAATTATTTCATAAATATTTTTAATTTCTTCAACAGCGAGTGTTAATTTGTTTTTCAGTTTTCCATACGATGGTTCAATATCCGGAATGGAGCCGATAGGTAAA
>CASDVD010000162.1 GCA_949284155.1 uncultured bacterium
AAGAATATATCACCTACTTTTGCAGCCTCAGCTATCGGCATAACCTGATAGCCTTCCATAGCAGCCTCCAGTGCTTTCAAAGGATCAACCTCTGTAACTATAACATTAGCACCCAAACCTTTTGCTCTCATTGCCGCACCTCTGCCGCACCAACCGTAGCCGCAAACGACAAAAGTTTTTCCTGCAATAAGAATATTTGCAGCTCTTAAAATTCCGTCAATAGAACTTTGACCGGTTCCGTATCTGTTATCGTACAAATGTTTTGTTAAACTGTTATTAACTCCGACAGTAGGAAATTTCAAAGAGCCGTCTTTTTCCATTGCCTGAAGTCTGATAATCCCGGTAGTAGTTTCTTCTGTTGAACCAATTATATCGGGTATTAATTCAGGTTTGCGAGAATGAATAGTAGCGACCAAATCAGCACCGTCATCAATTATAATATTCGGTCTGTGGTTCAAAACCTCTTCTACGTGTTTAGCATAAGTTTCAGAAGATTCACCGGCATAACCAAATACAGGAATTCCCCAATATTTGACCAATCCGGCCGCAACATCGTCCTGAGTGGAAAGAGGATTTGAAGCGGCAAGAACAGCATCAGCACCGCCTTCTTTCATTGCAATACATAAAGCGGCTGTTTCTTTTGTTACATGAACGCAAGCTGTCAGTCGCAATCCTTTAAAAGGCTGTTCTTTCTTAAAACGAGCCATTATTCTCTGGAGAACAGGCATATCTTTAAGCGCCCATTCAATATTATTTTTACCCTGTTCAGCCAGTCCAATATCTTTAATATCACTTTTTACAGCAGTCATCGGCATTTTTCTCTCCTTTATACAATTGCCCTATGACATGTTAGCATAAACAGCTTAAATTAAAGTCTTTTACAAAATTATATTAATAAATTATAATAAATTATAATAAGGGGAATAATAATGAAACTAACTGTATTAGGTGCAGGCTGCTGGGGTCTGACTCTTGCCTGGCTGTTGAGCGACAACTTTGAAAACGTCACAGTGTGGGGAAGACACGTAGATATTTCGGAAGAACTAAGGACAACAAAATCGGTAAAACATCCGATTGAAATTCAGCTGCAAGACAAAGTAGATGTCACATCTGATTTGAATGCCGCTGTCAAAAATGCAGATATTATTCTTCTGGTTGTAGCGACCTCCGGAATAAGAGAAGTTTGTAAAAATCTAGCCAAAATCGGATTAGAAAAAAATCAAATCATTGTAAATACATCAAAAGGTCTTGAATTGCCGTCTCTTATGAGAATGAGCGAGGTCATTAAAGAAGAACTGCCAAATACAAATATAGCAATACTTTCAGGCCCGACTCTCGCAAAAGAAGTCTTGATGGGCTGTCCTACAGCAGCCTCTGTTGCCTGTGAAAATATGGATACAGCAAGATTTATTCAGGAAAAATTAACAGTTCCTTCAAAATTCAGGCTTTACACTAATGACGATGTAATCGGCGTAGAGCTTGGCGGCAGTTTAAAGAATGTAATAGCAATTGCCTCCGGATTTGCCGGAGCATTGAATCTCGGTGACAATTGCAAAGGTGCTCTTCTTACACGAGGGATGGCAGAAATTGTACGAATCAGCACCGCTTTAGGCGCAAAACCTTCAACCCTGTATGGACTTTCCGGAATGGGTGATTTAATAGCAACCTGTTCCAGTCCATTGTCACGAAATTACACAGTAGGTGCAATGATTGGCAAAGGGAAAAAGATTAATGATATATTAAATGAATTAGGCTCTGTTGCAGAAGGCGTTAAAACCTCTAAAGCTGTTTGTGAACTTGCACAAAAACTCAATCTGGAGGTGCCCATATCAACAGCTATATATGAAGCTGTTTATACAGATATAACCCCAAAAGAAGTTTTGGATAAATTAATGAACAGAAAACTTAAACAAGAATAAAACAGAAAATAAAACAGGAAGCGCAAATGTACTTCCTGTTTTATTTTCTGTTTTCTGTTTTTTATTAATCTTAAAAAATATTTATGACAATATTGTCAATATATCAGGCTCACCGTCAGTAATATGGATTGTATGTTCAAAATGAGCAGAAGGCTTGTGGTCTTTAGTCGTTACCGTCCATTTATCCTCTTGAACATACACATCATCACCGCCCAAATTCAACATTGGTTCAACAGCTATTGTCATGCCGGATTTTAACAAATATTTGTTGCCGACTCTGTAATTAAAAACAAAAGGTTCTTCATGCATTTGATGCCCTACGCCGTGCCCTCCGTACTGGCGAACAATACCAAGCCCCTTTGCATTAGCAACATCTTCAACAGCACCTGAGACATCATCAAGAAAAGCACCGTCACGCATTTTTTCAATACCGGCAAAAAGGGCCTTTTCCGTTGTTTCAAGAAGCATCTTGCAATCATCAGAAATTTCTCCGACAGGATAAGTCCAGGCACCGTCGCCTACCATCCCATGATAAGTTGCACCTACATCAATGCTAATGATATCACCCTCTTTTAAAATTTCATCTTCAGAAGGGATACCGTGTACAACATTATCATTCACAGAAGCACAGATAACAGCCGGGAAACCGCCGTAACCTAGAAATGTAGGTATACATTTGTTTTCTTTTATAATTTTTGCTGCGATATCATCGAGATATTTGGTGGAAACGCCGGGTTTAACTTCTTTTCTCATGGCCTCGTGCACGAGAGCTACAACATTTCCGGCATAACGCATTATTTTTATTTCTTCTCTGGATTTTCTTCCGGCTGACATAATATTTCCTCTTTAAATCACTTTTTTCAGTTTTTCGTATATTTCATCAATAGAACCGGTGGCGTCTATTTTAACAAGATTGCCACGTTTTTCATAAAATTCTATAAGCGGAGCAGTTTGTGAAAAATATGTATCAAATCTTTTTTTGGCAATCTCTTCGGTATCATCTTTTCTTTGTACCAATTCTGTTTGGCAATAATCACAAACACCTTCTTTTAAAATCGGCATAGTTTTAATGTTAAAAATAGCCCCGCATTTCGGACAAGAACGTCTGTAAACAATTCTTTCCATCAAGTTATCGATAGGGATATCAAAATAAACAACAGTCGTCTTTACATCCTTTCCTTCATCAATTTCCTTAAGCATCTCATCAAGCATATGAGCCTGTTCAAGACTGCGAGGGAATCCGTCAAGTATAAAACCTTTTTGTACATCCTCCTGTTTGAGACGATCTTTAATAATATTTGCGACAACCTCTACAGGAACAAGCTGGCCTTTTTCTACATAATCCTTTGCAATTTGGCCGGCTTCAGTATTATTAGCCATAGCTTCTCTCAAAAGAGAACCCGTATCAACATGTACAAATCCGGTATCTTTTGCTAGCTTTTTAGTCTGCGTACCCTTTCCGCTTGCCGGCGGTCCCATAAATATTAATTCTTTTTTCATATAAACTCCTGTCTATTAAAAACGACATTATTTTAGCACACAGAACATCCATTTGCAAAAGGCAGAAAAAATATTTCTAAATTACCCTAAATATGCTACAATAATGCCGGAGAGTTTTGCGAGAGTGTATGAAAAAAAAGTTATCAATAGCTATCATCTGGCATATGCATCAGCCTGTATACAGAGCAAGGCAAAATGAAATTTATTTAATGCCCTGGGCAAGACTCCACGCTGTCAAAGATTACCTTGATATGCTTGTTATGATTGACAAGTATCCTAATCTAAAATTGAACTTCAATCTTGTTCCCGTCTTATTAGACACAATCTATGACTATGGATACAATGAAGCTCATGACATTTATTCCAAGTTGACAATCACTCCCGTAGAAGAGCTCAATGATGAAGAAAAAACTTTTATTATCAACCATTTCTTTGATGCAAATTATCAAAATATGGTATTTCATCATAATGCATACAAAAAATTATATGATAAAAGATTTTCAAGAGAAGATATAGGTATTAACGACTTTTCACCGCAGGAATATTCAGATATAATGGCCTGGTTCAATCTCTCCTGGATAGACCCTCACTGGCGCTCTCACCCGGTACTGGAAGAACTCGCATCCAGAGAAACAGGAAATTTCACCCTAAAAGATCGTATTGCAATAATAAAATGTCAAAGAGATATAATAAGACAAATTATACCTGCATATAAAAAATATCAGGAAGAGGGCAAAATAGAATTATCAACAAGCCCCTATTATCATCCTATATTGCCGCTTCTTATCGATATGAAAGATGCGGAAAAATCAAATCCTAACATTCTTCCGCCCGAAATAGAGTCGGACATGAAAGAAGATGCAATTTATCAGGTGAAAAGCGCTCTGGACAAATTCGAAAAAGTTTTTGGCAAAAGGCCGTCGGGACTATGGCCGTCTGAACATTGTATAAGCGAAAAAACCCTCCAAATATTACAGGATTTAAATGTAAAATGGACAATATCCGATGAAGGAGTTCTGGAACAGTCCTTAAAAA
This sequence comes from uncultured bacterium, assembly GCA_949284155.1. GTDB lineage: Bacteria > Cyanobacteriota > Vampirovibrionia > Gastranaerophilales > Gastranaerophilaceae > Spyradomonas. The sequence goes on from CASDVD010000162.1 coordinate 4,455, forward strand.
GAGAGTTCGTAAGAGATTTCAGAGGTTATTTAGAAAATCCTTATGACCTTTGTCATTCCTACGAATATCAAAAAGGCAAAAAATCTATAAACATAATCTTCCGTGATGCAGTACTGCCAAATTTGATTGGTTTTGAGTATCCAAACTATGACCCTGAAAAAGCGGCCAATGACCTTTATGAAAGGATAAAATCCATTCACTCCAAGCTGCAAAATTCGCCCGACCCAAAACATCTGCTGACTATTGCAATGGACGGAGAAAACTGCTGGGAAAACTATTCAGAAGACGGCAGCATATTTCTGGAAACATTGTATAAACTAATTTGTGAAGATGAAGATTTAGAAACAACAAGAATTTCCGATTATCTTGACAGCGGTGTTAAAACAATGCAGTTAAAGAAAATCCGCCCCGGTTCCTGGATAAACAGAGATTTTATGCTCTGGGTGGGAGAACCTACAAAAAATCTTGCATGGCAATATCTTGACAGAACCAGAAGCGATTTGAAAAGATTTGAAAAAGAAAATCCGGACAGTGTACTTTTGGAACAGGCTTGGAATGAAATATATATTTGCGAAGGCAGTGACTGGTTCTGGTGGTACGGAGAGCCAAATGACTCGGGACAGGATAATATCTTTGATTTACTTTACCGCTCAAGATTAAAGAATGTATATAAAATTTTAAACAGGCCAATACCTGAATATCTTGATATTCCGCTGGAAGATTCTCTATACAATAACTCACGTTATCCTAAAGGGGAAGTTGCAGGTTTTGATTTAACCGGCTTTGACTGTTCAAAATGGGAAAACGCAGGCTGCATAGAAATTCCTGCAAAACCAACAATGCAAAGAAACAGATTTTTTAATAAAATATGTTTTGAATTTGATAAAAATAATTTATACCTGAGATTTGACGTAAATAAATACATCCTCGATGAAGAAAACGGTTTTAAAGATTTTTACCAAATTTATATATATTTTAAAAACAGGAATATCAATCCTGAATTCGGGGCAAACATAAGAACAATAAACAAAACTGACTCCATTTTACCGCTACTGAAAGAAAAATATACACATGAAGTAAAAATGACATTTTTCAGAAAACTGAATTTTAATGCACAGCTCGCAGAGGCCAACAAAGATAATCTGTGGGTTATTCAGTTAAAAAATAATATACATCACGTATTTAAGGACTTTATAGAAATCAAAATACCTTTTGATGATTTGGGAATAAAAAATGGCGACAGTCTCGATTTCTTTGTAATACAAGGTTCGCTTGGGCTGGTTGATGACTTTTTCCCCAGAGATGCGCTTTTGTCTGTCCGCCGGCCTTCTTAAGCTTATATTTATTATTAGCTTAATTGGTATTACCTTAACAATTCTACAAAGTAGCATGACAAATTTGTGTCATTAATATATTATTGACATATATTCGGTCAAGTTTAACGGAGATTAGGACTATTAAAGAGCATCGTCATTATATAGAGAATACAACAATTACAGAACAAAGTGCATTGTCTGATGAATATGACAAATTCAGCAATCTCAGCACTTCAGCATTACTTGCAAAAGTAGATGTACCATTGTCACACATTCTTGTGGCAGATAACTATATGGTTATAAAAAAGATATACGGTACACCGGTTGTTAAAAGCAGAATAACAAATCAAGACAAGGCTTTATTGGCAAAATATGATTTCAACCCGCTTGAATATTCAACAATTAAACAAATAAATGAAGAACTGGCTCTGCTGAAAAGATGGTCGCTTTCTTTGGAACCGGAACTAAAGAAGGATTCTGATGAGATTATCAACATTCGTTGTAAAGAATTGAAATATCTTGCTGCAAACAGATATACCCTCATCACCAATGAAATTTATAACGGGTATATGGCTTTGGAAAAATATTTTGAAGATATTTCAAAATACAGAATGTAACAGGAAACAAAATATAATTTAATTTTCTGCATTAAATATAAATACTAAAGACCGCCCCGAAAGGCGGTCTTTTTTCGGATATTCAGTTTTTAATGATTTCTACTAGTAATCCCAGGCGGGTTTGTTTCTAAATTTTTTCTCCTTTTTTTTCATCTTAAAACAGCTTTTTTCATTGAACATAGTCTTGAATTCATTTAGTTCGGTCTCAATATCCTCCAAACTGTCTTCTAAATCCATGCCGTAGTACTTGTTCTTAGAAATCACGAATATGCCTCCTATCGGTTTGTTCTATTGAACCGGCATGTTTTTCCGGTTCACATATTATATAATCGGCATATTTTGGCAAAACTTAAGTAACGTTTTGTTAAAATTTATAAAATATTTTTAAATAACTAAAAAAAGAACTAAAATGTAAGTGGAGGAGAATATTCAGTGACAGAGAGTACTTTTGATATAAACGGATTTTTAACGGAAGCTGTAAAAGAAGGAGCTTCCGATGTGCATTTGAGGATAGACGAAGTTCCGGTAGTCAGAATTGACGGGAAAATAGTAAAAAAAGACCTTCCGCAAATTGCAGAAAAAGATATTTCACGGGTACTAAATATAGTGCTGCCGAAATATTTGAGAACAAAGGTTCAATCAGCCTTTGACCTTGACTTTTCATATGAAATAAAAGGTATATCCAGATTCAGAATAAATATGGGAAGACAGCTCGGAAACACATCTTTGGTATTCAGGATTATTCCGTATGAAATTCCGACCTTTAAAGAACTAAAACTCCCTCCTTCTTTAGAAACCTTTTCAAAATTCCATAATGGAATAGTGCTCGTAACCGGCCCGACAGGATGCGGAAAATCTACCACTATTGCATCACTTATTGACCTAATAAATAAAAATGAACAAAAACATATCATAACAATAGAAGATCCTATTGAATATATCTATTCAAATAAAAAATGTATAATCACGCAGCGTCAGGTAGAAATAGACACCTTGTCATTCCCTGACGGAGTAAAGTATGCATTACGCCAAGACCCTGATGTAATACTGATAGGTGAAATCAGAGATGTAGAAACAATGACAAGTGCACTGAAAGCATCAGAAACAGGACACCTTGTCATTGCCTCTTTACATACCAATGACGCAATTCAAACAGTTAACCGTATAATCAATATGTTTGAAGTAAAAGACCGTGAACATATAAGAAGACAACTGGCTGAAACCCTAAGAGGCAGCATTGCCCAAAAGCTTATCCCCAAAAAAGACGGACATGGAAGAATTCCGGCCTGCGAAATCATGGTTGTAACTCCTACTATCAAAGATTTTATTATCAGAGATGAACTGGAACAGGTCTATGATTTGGTAAAGAAAGGAAGCTATAACGACATGATTACAATGAATATGTCGTTGATGCAGCTTATCAAAGAAGGAATGATTTCTCAAGAAACTGCAATGGATGTCAGTGATAACAAAGTAGAAATGGGTCAAATGCTTAGAGGCGCTTACCATGGAACAGTAGAAAGGTTCAATATAAACTACTAGGCAGAACGACATGCAAAACTTTACTACAGACGCAATTAACCTTAAATCCTACAATCTTAGCGAATCTGACAAAATTATAGTCATGTATTCAAAAGATAAAGGTATAATGCGCTGCGTAGCAAAAGGGGTAAAAAAAACAACCAGCAAACTGGGCGGACGTATGGATATGCTTATTGCCAACAAACTGATGCTGCATAAAGGCAAAAATCTTGATACAATTTGTCAGGCAGAAGCTATTAATACTTTTAAAAATACCCGCAATGATATGAATAAACTGTTTTATTCGATTTATTGTTCTGAAATAGTTAACAGCTTTGGAATTGAAAATGACCCAAACAGCAATGAAATTTACGATTTGTTGTATATGACACTGCAAAGTATTTCTAAAGCCGAAACTAAAGTTCAGATTCTCATATCAGTATTAAAATTTCAGCTAAAATTGACTCACATAGCAGGATATTCAATGGAGCTTGAAAATTGCGTAGGCTGCGGCTGCACGTTAAAAGAAGAAGAAATTTATTTCAGCGCACAGATGGGCGGAACTCTTTGCAAAGAATGCAGAGCAGAAAGAGTTAATGCAGTAAAATTACATAATAAGCTGAGAAATTTCTTAATAACTCTTTTACAGCTTGATTATAATGCAAAGTCCAGATATGAAGAGCTTGCGAATGAAAAAGTCTGCGACTTTTGCTTTAACCTTTTAAAAAGCTATGTTGAACAATATTCACCGAAAAAAATCAAATCAGCACAGATGCTTGAAATCACAAAATAAGGAGTAATTATGAACCTGGCAGATTATATAGAACATACTCTTTTAAAACCCGAAGCCTCAAAGCCGGAACTTGAAAAGTTATTTAATGAAGCAAAAAAATATAAATTTAAAGGTGTATGCATTAACCCTTGTAATGTAAAGTACGCATCTGAATTCTTAAAAGACACCGGCATAAAAATAGTAACAGTAACAGGCTTTCCTCTCGGCGCAAATTTGTCAGAGGTAAAAGCCCTTGAAACGCAAAAGGCCGTAGAAGACGGAGCTGATGAAATAGATATGGTTATCAATATCGGCGCACTCAAAAACAAAGATTACAATTATGTCCTGAATGATATTAAATCAGTAAGAAAGGTCTGTGCTGATAAAATTTTAAAAGTCATCATAGAAACCGACCTGTTAACCAAAGAAGAAATAAAAAAAGCCTGTGAACTTTCAGCTGAAGCAGGTGCTGATTTTGTAAAAACATCAACCGGATTTGTAAAAAACGGAGCAGGAGCAACGGTTGAAGATGTTGAATTAATGCACAAAACTGTTGCTGATAAGGGGCTGCGGGTCAAAGCCTCGGCAGGCATTAGAGACAGAGAAAAAGCGGCCGCACTTGTCAACGCCGGAGCCTCAAGACTCGGAACAAGCTCCGGAGCCGCAATTGTTGAAAATAA
>CASDVD010000163.1 GCA_949284155.1 uncultured bacterium
ACTTCTAAACTTCATCTTCTTTAGGATAAAGATTATCAATCAGGCTTGAGGGCTTTTCATCAGAGGCATTTTCATCACCGTAGAAAACACTCATATCGCCGGGATTAAATGATTTATATTCAGTAGTAAGCCTTTCTTCTTCAGCTTTCATGCTGAACGCACGAATTTCAGCATCTGTGACTCTGCCGTCATTATTCTGGTCAATTTTATCAAAATAATTTAAAACAGTATTCATTAAACTGCTGTTACCCATTGCACCGCTTGAACAAAGTTGAACTATTTCCTGATAAGAAAGTCCGTGCTGCTGTAGTTTAGAAGCCAAATCATTCACATCATTTGCATTAATCTTTCCGTCCCCGTCTTTGTCCATTGCTGAAAAGTTTGAGGATAAATATTGAGCAAATGTGTTATTATAACCAATTTGCTGCAAAACCTCCGCAGACGGATTTGTTAAATCTTCAAAACTCAAAGAACCGCTGTTTTTAGATAGTATTGAATATGTATTTGTAAGACCGTAAATAGCAGTATTAAAAAGACCTGTGCCGTTGTATGTGCTCATAGGATGTCTCCTTTACATAATAAGTCATGTTTAGTTTAATGATTTTTTTTAAAAAGCAAACCATATATTTAATGTATATTTTAAAAAGCTCCGCATCTGCGGAGCTTTTTAACGGAAACGGCTAGACTATTTACAAGGACATTCCACTTTTACCTCTTTGCATTTTTTATCCTTAATTTTGCGAAACTGCTTTTTCTGACAGTCGTTCAAAATGCATTTGAAGTTATCCTTATGATTTTTTTTCATTTCTTTGATTTGCTTTTTCAATGCTCTGACTTTCTTCTTTTGACATCTGATATCTGAAGAACAGGCATTTGAACATTCCATTTGATACAACTTGCATTTTTCTTCTTTATAACATTTTTTCAACGGATAAAAATCAGTAAAGAATTTTTCATCTATACACTTAGCCTGCTGGCATTGAGCTTCTGTCAGGCAGAGTTGTTTGTATAAAGCTGCCCTTTTTGTCCAAAATTTTTCTTTCATGGTACATTCATCTTCAACAGCACAAGGCGGCTCACAGGGCTGTTGCTTTGCACAGGGCTGATTTAAAGGGCAGCCGATCTGTACATAATTCGAAGGTTCCGCACAGACACTCATTACAGAACAAATCATTACCCCAAGAAAAGTAACCGCAAATTTTTTCATATATAATCTCCTTTATTTATTAAGTTTTAAATAACAAAATTAATTATAAAACTTTTAATCTCCCGGTAAACTCCAAAAGAGTAAAGCCGGAAGGGCTATTTTAGTATAAAGAATTATTACAAAAATAAAATTAAAAACTAACTTTATAGCAATAAAAAACATACTAAATTTTTAATAACTATATAGGAAATATTTGGCACTAAATCATGGGAATATTCAATACTTTATCAGAAATAGTAAAAAATAATGATAAATTTGCGCAATGGGAAGAAAATAAAAATGATACACAGGCGCAAAGAGATGAGCTGAACAGACGAAGAGAACACAAACAGCAGGAAATAAAAGCCGCACAAGATCTCGGAAAGAGCATAATCGACGTAGTAGATATAATGGATCAGCACTCTGAAGACATTGCTGAAAATGTAGAAACCGTCACAGAACCGCTGGTTGGTCTTGCACCGTTTTTAGGCGGCGGTTTGGCGCTGTTTTTAAGTGCAAAATTCTTAGGGAAACCGGCCATCGAAAAAAATCAAAAAATTCATAAAGATTTCATTAATTCAGAAGAAGTAAATAAACTTGTTGAAGCGATTGAAAATGCACAAAAGCCCAAAATACCTGATAATATCAGCATAGAAGAAAAAATAAAATTAAATAATGAATATTTTGAAAACCGTGTATATTTCAGCAAATACGACATCTGCTATAAAGAGTCAATTAATCGTTTAAAGAAAACATTACCCGAGTATGCAATAAAGGCTGAAGAACTACACAAAAAATACAAAAAAGCAATTTCAGGACAATTGAATAAAATAAAACTCGCAGCTGCTATTCCTGCGGTAACAGCAATTGCATCATTCATTTTAACAAGTATCTATACAACAAAATTGCAGGTAGAAAGCTCAAGAGTGGCTAGATATCAGGCAAGAAAAATACTTGAAGATCCGAAATATTTTGTAAATTATACACCCGAACAAATTGCACAGGCAGAACAAACACTCAAAAATGACCCTGAATATAAAAAATCAAAGAAAAAAACTCATACGGATAAACTTAAAGGCGGAATAATAAAAGGCCTTGCAAGTATCATCAAAGATAACAAAGAATACAGAAACTGGAAGAAAACAGATAAAGATGAATCAAAAAAAATCGACAGACAACTTACACAAGAAGAAATAATTCAAGCAAAAAAAGATAAAGAAGTAATACAGCGTGTTGTCAGAGATATAAACAACCGTGCAGAAAAATACTCTGAAAATATGGAAGTTGCAGCGAATGTAATTCTCGGAACAACACCTTTTCTTGGACTTGGCATCGGTGCAATAGTTTCTAATGTTATGAACCGGCTAAAAATCATACCGAATTTTGTCGATAAAATAGTTAAAACGCAAGGCAGCCAAAAAGCACAAGATGCATACGAAAAAATGAAAACAATAAAAGAAGGCAAGCCGGGCTTTAAAGCTGCACGCAGAAAATTTATAACAGCATTTTTATATGATGAAATAGATTCAAAATCCCTTTCTACAGCAGAACAAACAGCAAGAAAAGAAGCATCACAACTAAATCATGCCGTAAGACAAGCAAAAAAAGGGTTAGCCATAGCAATGACAATGAAAGCCCCCAGAAGGCTTGTTTTTGGAGCAATCGGCGGAGCTATTACAACACTGGCAGGCAGCCTTATTGCCCTAAAACTTCAAAAAGCCTCCTCAAGAGCCGGCCGCTATATAGCAAAACGTGAACTTGAACAAGATCCGAAAAACTTTATTGGCTATACAGAAGAAGATTTTGAACAGGTCAAAGACATAAAAGCACCAAAGCAAACTTTGGGACAAAAAATAAAAGATTATGCGCTGTTTATTCCCCGAATAATAAAAGATTACATCGACTATCAACATTTCAAACAACATGAAATGAAAAAAGACAAAATGCTCAAAGAAGAGCTGACTAAATTAGAA
>CASDVD010000164.1 GCA_949284155.1 uncultured bacterium
AATTAAAAAATTTTTATACCTGATTTGAGGCGTATTCAGGAGGAAAAATTTCTCCGTAAAGCTTCCATTTGCCGTTTTTGTATTCCGCATTTTTTATCTTAATTTTATGACCGGGATTAACAAGAACCTCCGCTTCTGTACCGCTGTTTGAACTATTAAAAATATGCTCAATATCATTTAAATAGTTATATTTGACATTTTCACTCATTTTCAAAAACCACTTTACATTCCCGGAGAGTGTGCTGTACGGAGCAATAGAGGTTGACAAAAATCCGGGCTGACACAAAACAGGCTTTTGCTGGTTAATATCTTTTAATATCTCCCCGAGCAAAGACGGATTGCCGGAAGCTTGTTCTATACATGAGAGTAAACTTTCACCGTTTTCCAAAATAACCGTTCCCAGTTCATCCGTTGTTGCATTTCTCAATAACAAAACAGCGGTGTCATCTTTATCCGCAGGCACTGCATACCTTTTTATTGCCGCAATCCGGGCATCGATACCTTTTTCAGCAGAAAATTTACTAACAGAGTCCTTTATTTTCGATAAACTTTCTAACAAACTTTGTCCGGATTCAGATTTAAGATTTTCTGTAATAACATCACCGGCACCGCTATTCATCCGTGATAATACAAATTTTAGATTTTCAAGCTTACCCTGAATTTGAGCAGAAATCTTCCCGTCTAAATTCTGCTCTTTTTGTAATAACCGTATAATTTCATCCGTTAGATAATTTACTCTTAAAACACCGTTGATATTATCATAACTTGAAAATCCGGAATACCTTATTAAAGACTCAACCGCTTCTTTATCAAAATCACGCTCGCAAAACCGCTTAAAGTTTTTTATGACAAAATCCCAGCTTTCATCTTTGAAATTATCAAGCTGATGCGCCTTCGTTGAGCCGGAATTTATATACATAACAGCTAAATCAGGATTGTTTTTCCAAAAATCAATATATTTGCCCTCATTCTCGTTTATTATCTGCGCAATATCACTAATTTTTTCAAGGTTCAACGGTTCAAAACAGTTTTTACCCGTAAGAGTATTAACCGCTTTTCCTGCATATTCACCGTATTTTTGTTTGAGCTTATTCAGTTCTTCAGGCGTACAGTCATAGCAGTACATATAATTTTGAAGTAATTTTTCCGTTTCATACAGCGAAAGATAACCGGATTCATGCCGGGTTAATTCTTTTTCTCTTTTCAAATACAACTCATTCAGTTCTTTTTTCAAATCCGATTCAGGCAGTTTTTCTATAGAATATTTGATATCCATCATATTGCCGTAGCTGTTCTCGTCTTGAAGACACCTTTTAATTGTACGGATTTTTATTAATTGTGCATAATCTTTAATCGACAAATCTTTTTGTTCAACAGCTTTCAGCTCTTCTAAAAAGAGGGAGAGAAAATCTTTTCTTGCAATCAGTTTATCAATATAAAAAGCCCTGTTCAATATTTTTGAATCATCGCTCAAAGCATCTGCATATCTAATATCATCTGATTTCAACAGAGCAATTTTTTCAAGAGATTTAATTAAACTCTTTCTATCCAGATGGGAATATACTTTTGCGTTGTCCGGATACATTCCGGGATTAAAAAAGTCGGAAATTTCATCTACTACCATACCAAAATGCTGCTGTACGCCTTCAGGACTTACACCCATGGTATCAGAAAGTATCAGTCTGACAATTTTCCCGTTTTTATCAACTCTGCAAGATTTCAGTATATTTTTGTTGGAAAGGAAAGCATCAGCAGCAAAATTTTCCGATATTTTACTATAAAATTCAGGATTATCAGGCACATCTGTTAAAGCGCCGGTAACAGTTATTTTCATGCCCTTAGGATTATATGAATTACCGATAAGCTTTATCTCGGGAATTTTAACTGATAATTTTTCATACAGCTGTGCAGCATAAACCTGCTTAGGAGCATCTTTTTTATCTTCAATTTCAACTGTCTTTATAAAAACATTATCTTTAAATATCGAAGTTAAATCTATCTTCTCTTTTTCAGGCGGTTCATCCGGTTTTGTGTTTTCAAGAACCGTTGTAGATTTCTGAGGATTTCCGGCAGTACCGGGGGCGGGAATGTCCGGTTTTTGAGGCTCGGGATGAGATTTCGTTAATTTTTTAGCGAGATTCAGCTTTCTTTTGATTATAATCAAAGTCAAAATCGCTAAAATTGCAGCACCGCCTGCATATCCGGCATACTTTTTAAAAGAGGATTTGTCAGTACTGTCCACAGATTTTTCAACTGAATCGGAAGGCAATTCTGTATTTGGCTGATAGCGGTTTTGAAGACCGGTCAAAAGTGATTTGTTTTGTTGAAAGTATATGGGTGATACAGATTTTATCCGCATATATATCTCCAAACTTATGTCTATAATAAGTTAAAACAAATTGAATTTTGACTGATACAGAACATAATATTAATCAAAATTTAATTTTTGTAACAATAGAAGCAATTTTTTTCATACTCATATTTAAAATAGGTATGAACAAAAGAATTTCATTTTCCTCAAGAATAAACTTCGTAGATTACGAAAAATTTGCGGCAAATCACTGTATCGGAGACTATATTGGCTATAGACACAATGTCCCCAATATCATAAAAACTCCCAAATTTTATACCTGCCAAATAAGAACCTGCACAGGCGGAGGCTTGGTTACACCGGGGCAGGAATCAGAAGGTTTTCACCTCTGGGACGATTTGACCAATACAAAAAATTTTAAAGAAATTCTCAACAAACTCTTCCGCTATATAAAAAATCCGGAAAGAGCACTGCTGATTGGGAGCAAAAATCTGGAACAGTTTCCGTATTCAGCATTGCAATATCAAAACTTAAAAAAAGAATTTCTTAATCGTGTCAAAAATGTGACTCTGTTTGAAGAACACCGTCATAAAAGCGCAGAAACCCATTTTCAGTATTCACTTAATGATGACGTATGGACAATATATTCAAGATTCTGGCAAGATAATAAGCCCGGCCCGAAAACGGTTAACAATTTAAAAAACCTTATGGATGCCTTTAGAAATATACAAATAGCCAAAGGCGATTCACTGTATTTTAACGGCAAAAAGATAAAACCCGCAAATTGTCCGGAAATATTTGAAAAATAATTCACAACAACAAGCACGAAAATCAAAATACACAAAAAACATCAATCTCAGACAGGTTTGTACTTATTAATCAATAGAAGCAATAGGATAAATTGCCTCCAGGTCTTGCACAATATTTAAATCTAACTGCACAAATAATGCACATTGCTCATTGTCTGCCTTGGATATAATCTCGCCCATAGGCGAACAGATAATTGAAGTTCCAATGGCGCCGATTCTGTCGTTTATTAGTCCTGTTTGATTACAGGAAACCGTATAAACCATATTATCGTATGCCCGAACTCTGTTCAGTGCTGTCC
>CASDVD010000165.1 GCA_949284155.1 uncultured bacterium
AAATGGTGGGCCCGGCAGGATTCGAACCTGCGACCAAGGGATTATGAGTCCCCTGCGCTACCGCTGCGCCACAAGCCCACATATTAACTTTTCAATCAGGTCTTCAACCTTCCTATTTAAAATAACATCTACATAAAGCATGGTCAAGCTTTTTTCAATACTATGGGCACAAACTTTCCCAATCAATACCATCATCATTGTCCTCGCCGGGCTCAGGTATATGTTCTCCATCCTCCAGCATTATCTGCAAAACCAGCCTCAACTGCTTTTTATAGTTTGCCAGCGCTATTTCTCTGGTTTTAGCACAATATGCAAAGCTCGGAAATTCTTTGATTTCAATATAATGATAAGGATTCCCGTTAAAATCCAAATCAGTCCCTTCAACAAGGGTCCAATCCAAATTTAAATAATAATCAATATCTTTATTTTCGTTACTCATCCAGCGAACTTTCCGTCAATGGTTGTGATATCATCAGCCCTTCGCCGCCTATGACGTCAGCTTTCTTCCCGTCAATATACAAATAAACCGGTTTCTGAACACCTGTTGCCAGCACAGTCTTAATTATCTGCTTTATTCTGCTGTACAAACTGTCTGCTCCGCCTCCGTTCACAAGTTCTGAATTTAAATCCAAAACTATGCTTTCTTTATCTTCCATCACTCTTATTAATTTTGTTGTTTTTGGGACTTCACTATATACACCTTTTCCTCTTTCATATTTTGAAGGGCCGGAAATCAACTGATTAACAGCAATTTCTATTTTTTTTGCATCAGTTTTATCTGCTGGTATTTCTCGTTTAACTTTTTTGAAAATAGTACTGCCGTCTTTATCAGCTCCCAAAAAGTAGACATCTGTTTCTTCTGTCTTTTGAACAGTTGTTTCAGATTTTGAAGTTTCTTGAACAGTTTCCGGTTCTTGTATAACCTGTTCCTCTTCTACCAGTTTTTTCTCAACCTGAGGCACGCTCTCACTTGTAAAAAAGGTCGATTTTACATAAAAGAATGCAAGCACCGCTAACACTATTATTGTTAATTTAGACCAAAAACCCATTTTGCCCTCTTTCCGTTCTATATAGATTTTTTTGGAATAAATACGTTTCCGGATATATGAATTTCATTGTTTAAGATTTGGACATCTCTTATATTAACAATACTGCCTTTGCTTTTTAATATATCTGTTTCGTACATAAAAGGATTAAGTTTATTAATTATCGGAAGTATTGCATTTATATTAATATTAGCAGATTTTTGACCCAGTTTCACGTCCGTAAATTGAATTCTTCCGTCATGTACCGCCAAACCCATATTCAAATCAACAGACTTCACATTCCCTGCTGATATCAACGGAGATATCATTTTTAGTGATAAATTTATTCTGTTATTTGATATTGATGCAGCCGGGTCAAACACCTTGAATAAAATGAAGTTATTAACAGACATTTTCATATTCTCAAGCATTTTTTTATATTTACAGGAAGAAAATGTCCGCTGCAAGTCATTTGAGGTCACAACAACTTCAAATTTTGAAATAAAATTTTCAGCAGGATAAACATCCTCGCCTACTGTAACAAAGTGGTTATAATCACAAATCGACTCGGACTTAATTGAAGTAATATGCAGCCCGTTTATAACAACATTACCTGCATCTGCGGTTATTTTCCTAAATTTACCGTCTATCAAGTCCTTCGCACCATAGGGATATATTTCGACATTGAAATTTGCGCCGAGCTCTTTTGCAAGCTGTCTTTGAATTGTCATCTCACCTATTTTTGTCAATAAAAAATTAGAGCCGGTAACATTACTCAAAAACATAGGAATTCCGCTGCTTACAGGATAAGGTGCAGCCGGACACAAGGATTTATCGCAATTTGCATTTGCGCCTGATGTTAACAGCATAATCGATAAAAATATACCGGATAAAAATTTCAATGCATTCATATTTCAAAAACCTTTTTTACTTTCAACTCATTCAAACTTTGTTCAGCTATTGCAGCAAGCCTATTATTATATGTCAATACAATAATTCCCTGCTGATTTTCACAAGCTAAACTTTGACCATGTTTGACTTTCTCATACTCATTTTCAGACAAATTATAACAATTAAACGGCAAAACATCCAGCGGATTTATCAAATTATCTTCAACTTCTTTTACAGTACAAAGCTCATCCAAATCAACCGAATTATCAATACAAAAATCTCCGGCTGCAGTCCTTGTTAATCCATTCATTACGGCACCGGTACCTATTGAAAGCCCCAAATCATTTACAATACTTCTGATATATGTCCCGCTTGAACATTCAACCAGTATTTTTGCACTTTGAGAACCTTCATCAAAATCAACTAACTCAATTTTATAAATCCTCACTTTTCTCTTTGGTATATCTTCCGGAATCCGGCCTCTGCGTGCCAGTTCATATAGTCTTTGCCCATTGTAATGAACAGCAGAATAAACAGGAGGGATTTGCTCTATTTCTCCGCTAAATTCTTTTAATGCTTCTGCTATCTGCTGTTTTTCGACTTTCTTATCAGAATATTTACTTATGACACCTTCCGTATCATAAGTATCTGAAATCTTTCCAAATTCAAGCGAAGCAATATACGCTTTATTATCATTTAAATATTCTATCAGTCTGGCAGCTTTTCCGATGGCAACAGGTAAAACACCGTCAGCAAGAGGATCAAGAGTGCCGGTATGACCAATCTGCCTTATTTTAGTAATTTTTCTTAAAACCTGCACAATGTCATGAGAAGTCTTTCCGGAGGGCTTATTTATATTCAAAAATCCAAACATAATAATTTATTTGTTTTTTTTTAAACTTCACCACGAGAGATTTTATCTATCAAGTCCATCACTTTTGTACCCCTTTCAAGAGAATCGTCAGGAATAAATCTAAGTTCAGGAGTAAGCCTCAATCGAATTCTCTTTCCTACTTCATATCTGATTCTAGGTACATTTTCTTCCAGCGCTTCTATGGTCTTTTGCTTGGCATCTTCAGGTGCAAAAACAGAAAAATAGACCTTTGCAAACGAATTATCATGAGAAATATCAATATCGGTTATAGAAATTACACCAGCTATTCTTGGATCACGAATATCTTTCTGGATTATATCCGCAATTTCTTTCATCAACGTTTTTCTTACTCTTTCATTTCTCAATGACATAATTAACCTCTCAGTCATAATGTGAAATTATAACACAATCACAAATGCAGTATATTGTATAAAAGTAGTGTTTTTAATTTATACAAGAGCCTGTCTTTCAACTTCTTCCGTAGTTGAAACTTCAATAATATCTCCCTCTTGAATATCATTGAATTTTGCAAATGAAATACCGCATTCAAATCCGGTCGCCACTTCTTTTACATCATCTTTGAAGCGTTTCAGCTGATCAATTTGACCTTTAAATATTTCTTGGCCGTTTCTTAGAATTACAGCAGTCTTACCTTTTAAAATTTTACCTTCAAGCACATAACATCCGGCAATCTTGTTTGTTTTGCCGACAGTAAATACCTGTCTGACTTCTGCTCTGCCCAACTCTACCTCTTTTATTTCGGGCTGAAGCAGGCTCAGCATAGTCTGTTCTAAATCTTCAAGTATTTGATATATTATGTCATATTTTTTAACTGTTACATTTTCTTTTGCAGCCGCACTCACAGCATTGCTGTCCTCTTTAACAGTAAAGCCAAGGATAATAGCATTGCTGGCAGCCGCCAACATTACATCAGCCTCTGAAATATCGCCGACACCAACATGCACAAGTTTAATAACAATTTCTTTAGACTTAAACTGATTAATGGCCTGTGAAAGAGCCTCAGCAGAACCGTGTGTATTTGCTTTGATGATAAGATTCAAATGCTGAACCTCATCTTCTTTTTCTCCGACGATTTCATTTCTTATATGAGCGGGGACCATAGCTTCCAGTCTGTTTGTTCTTTCTTTTTCCTTGCGTTCTGCAACCAGCGCTTTCATTGCTTTATCAGATACCATTGCCTCAAAAGTATCTCCGGCCTGAGGCACCTCTGTCAAACCTAATATTTCTACAGGAGTAGAAGGCCCCGCTTTTTTAACTCTTTCACCTGAATCGGAAAGCAAAGCTCTGACTCTGCCGCCTACCGTACCGGCAACAACGCAGTCTCCGGTCTTTAAAGTACCGTTTTGAACCAGCAATGTAGCAACCGGGCCTTTTCCTTTATCAAGATTTGCTTCAATAACAACACCGCTCGCCAATGTATCCGGATTTGCCTTTAAGTCCTGCACCTCAGCAATTAAAAGAATATATTCCAATAATTCATCTATACCTGTACCTTGCAGAGCACTGACTTTTACACAAACCGTATCACCGCCCCACGCTTCAGCAACCAGCCCGTATTCCGTAAGCTGCTGCATAATTCTGTCAGGGTCAGCATCCGGTTTATCAACTTTATTAATTGCGACTATGATAGGAACTTCCGCAGCCTTAGCATGATTTATGGCCTCAATTGTCTGCGGCATGATACCGTCATCCGCAGCCACCACCAATATCGCTATATCGGTAGATTTTGCACCTCTTGCACGCATTTCCGTGAATGCTTCGTGACCGGGGGTATCTATAAAGACTATCTTTTTATCATCTAAAAATACTGTATATGCACCTATTGATTGCGTTATACCGCCAACCTCAGTAGACACAATTTTATGTTTGGAAGCCCGGATTGAATCCAGCAGAGTTGTTTTACCATGGTCAACGTGCCCCATTATGGTAACAACCGGCGCCCTGCGTTTTAGCAGCTTTTCATCTACCTGAGCAAGAGCTTTGGCTTTCTCTTCTTTCTCCATTTCCTCTTCAATATAAGCATCCAAATCTTCATCAAGTACTTCTATTTCAAAGCTTTCGCACACTTTCTTTGCTGTAGGAACATCAATAACTTCGTTAACAGTTGCCAGAACACCTTGCATCATTAAAAATTTAACAATTTCCGCTGACGCTTTATTTATTTTTTCTGATAATTCACCAACCGTAACAGGTTGATTTATCACGACTTTAGAGACAGCCTCCTGCACTTCTTCAACATGAGTTCTTTTTCTGTGTTTCTGAGCACTGGCCTTTTCCAGACTGATTCTTTCCTGTTCTTCCTCTTTGGATTTATATATTTTTTCTTTTTTCTTACCTGATTTTTTCTTAGAATTATTTTTTGAATCATAAATATCCTGAGATATTATATGACGCTGAATAGGTTTTCTTTCAGCAGCAGGCGCTTTAGCAACTTGAGCAGTTTTTTTAGGTTTTTCTTCTGCTGCAGCCTGTTTTGCATCTTTTTGCACACTTTTATCAGGAGTCTTTTTCGCTTGCTGCGCAGACAAATCTTTTTTGTATTTTTCCACTGAAGGTGCAATTATTTTAGGAGCAACTTTTTCTATACGAGTTTGTTGTATCTTAACCTGAGCAGGCGCTGCGGGTTGAGGTTTTACGGCAGATTCAGTTTCTTTTTCTTTAACACTTTCTTCTTGAACCGGAGCAGGTTTTGCTTTTTTTACAATAAAAGCCTTCGGTTTTTTTGAAGTTTCAACTTTAGGCTCCTGTAAAAGTTCTTTAAGTCTTTTTGCCTGCAACTCAGAAATCACACTGGAATGTGATTTAACTTTGACACCCAATTTCTCATCCAATTTTTCAATTAATTCTTTATTTGATAAATTCAGCTCTTTTGCTAATTCATATACTCTTATAGATTCTGCCATATTAGTTTTTAGTTCTCCAAATTCTTTTCTAATATATTTGTAGCACAACCATGTTTACAAGTACAGTTTTTAACGTAATTTTTAAGGGAATCATCAGGTTTTGTCTTTAATATTTTAAAAATTTTATATTTTTTAAACGCATTTTCTATACAGTCATTATTCGGACAACAATACGCGGAACGGCCAAAAACATGGCGGCCGCCTGATACAACGAACTTTTTCGTTGAATGTTCCAGCGTAATTTTTATCATTTCAGACCGGTCTTTTAAACAGTTACACCCAACACATTTTCTTAACACAGATTTCATTAAACTACCCCAAAATAAGCCGCTTTCCTATATCAGTTCTGTATTTTTTACCCTCAAAACTTATTAAATCAACATTTTCATACACTTTTTCAACAGCAGAAGATAAAGTGGCACCAACAGCAGTCAGTACCAGCGTTCTGCCGCCTGTCGTCTTGTAGGTTCCGTCTGCTTGCTTAATAGTCTTAAACTGGGCCGTTTCAACGTCATCTTCTATGTTTTCAAGCCCGTATATCAACTCTCCGCCTCGGGATGATACGGGATAATTTCCCGCATTCAAAACAACAGAAGCAGCATATTGCGGCAACACTTTTATCTCCGGGTAAAGATCTATAAGAGTGCCAATTATTGCCGAACGCATAAGATAAAAAATATTTTCATTCAACAATCCCAAAACACATTGTGCATCGGGTTCCTGCAAAAAAGAGTTAAATTCCAAAACATTAATATTTCCGTCACGGTCAATAATAACATCGACTCCCAAAATCCCGACATAAGAATTGCCGTTTTTTGATAACTCATCAAGTGCAGGATATATAACTTCTTTGAATAATTTTCTTTCAATTGTGTTATCCAGCATATAATACGGAGCATAAGCTCCAACACCGGAATTAATTAACCCGCCGTCGCCGTTTAAGGAGTATTTATACGGAACAACAGAATTTAAAGGAAGAGCATTGAAACCGTCAGTTATTATGTAATAAGAAAACTCCTGACCATCAATAAAATCTTCTATTACAATCTTTTTTTGAAAACTGCCGAACGCCTCTTCTATAACTCTTTTTGCCTCCTTAAATGAATCACAGACTACCGCATTTTCACCATGCATATGATTATCCGACTTTATAACAATCGGCATTCTCGATTTTCTGGCATATTCAACAGCCATATTTTCTCTGTCAAAAACGCCAAATTTTGGTGTCGGAATTTTTGTTTTATACATAAATTTTTTAGCAGCAGATTTGCTTGTACAAATTCTTGCCGCTTCAATTGAAGGGGCAAAAATCATAAGTCCCGCATCATTAAATTTATCAGCGATACCGTTTATAACAGATTTTTCCGAACAAGCAACCGTCATATCTATTTCATTAGCTTTTGCAAATTCAAGCAGCTCATCAACATTATCTGCCTTTATATCCACACAGTTTGCAATTTCAGAAATAGCATCATTGCCGGGCGCAACAAAAACCAAATCAATATTTTCACAGTTTTTCATCATTTTGGCCAGAGTATATTCTTTTGCTCCCGAGCCGGTAATTAATATACGCATAAACAAATATTCCAATTATTACATATTAAGCTGAACTATCTTTTTATTAAAAAGACTTTTCTATTATACAATACATTTTATTTAAATTTATATTTATTGTAAAAAACTACCAGAAATTAAAAAAAAATGTTAGAATTAAAACATCCAAATAAAAAGGGAAAAGGAGAGAATTATGACAACAACACACGAATTAAAAGTTTACATGGATAAAGATATAGACAGAAATTTTATTCTTAATAAAAAGGTTGCCGTAATCGGTTACGGTTCTCAAGGATACGGACAATCAACAAACCTCAAAGACAGCGGTGTAAATGTTGTTGTCGGACTCAGACCTGACGGCCCTTCTGCAAAAAAAGCAGAACAAGAAGGCCTGAAAGTGATGAGCATTGAAGATGCTGTAAAATGGGCAGATTTAATTCAAATTCTTATTCCTGATGAGGTTCAGGCAAAAGTATATGAAACACAAATTAAGCCGCATTTAAGACCGGGTCAATACTTAATGTTTGCACATGGCTTTAATATTCACTATAAAAGAATTGTTCCTCCTGCGGACGTAAATGTTTTAATGGTTGCGCCTAAGGGCCCGGGACATACGGTAAGAAGCGAATATAAACTAGGAAAAGGTGTACCTTCTCTCATTGCTGTGTACCAAGACCCTTCAGGAGATTCAAAAAATGTAGCTCTTGCCTATGCAGCTTGTATTGGCGCAGGACGTTCAGGTATTTATGAAACAAACTTTAAAGAAGAAACAGAAACCGATCTTTTTGGTGAACAGGCAGTTTTGTGCGGAGGTCTTTCAGCTTTACTGAAAGCCGGATTTGAAACACTTGTTGAAGGCGGCTATTCACCGTATATGGCATATTTTGAATGTCTGCATGAAATGAAGCTGATTGTTGACCTTGTTAATCAGGGCGGTATTTCCGATATGAGATACTCTATTTCAAATACGGCTGAATGGGGCGACATGACTATTGGCCCAAGAATTATTACTCCGGCCGTTAAAGAAGAAATGAAAAAAGTTCTTAAAGAAATTCAAGACGGAACTTTTGCCAATGAATGGATGGCTGAATATAATTCAGGAATGAAAAAATTCAGACAGCTTGAAAAAGAAGGCGAAGAACATGAAATAGAAAGAGTAGGAAAAGAACTCCGCTCTAAATTCACTTGGAACAATGCAGACAGCAGAATCATCAACAGAGACAAAAACTAATAATAACAGGCATGCCATTGAAGTCTACGATACCACGCTTCGTGACGGAGCACAGTCTGAAGGGGTTAATTTTTCTTGCTCGGACAAAATTAAAATAATCAAACTTCTGGACAATTTGGGCGTAGACTTCATTGAAGCCGGTTGGCCGGGTGCAAATCCTGTTGATATTGAGCTTTTTAAAACTCTGCCGCAGCTTAAACATTCTAAAATAACAGCTTTTGGCTGCACGAGAAAACCAGGTATTGCGGCAAAAGATGACAAAATTTTAAACATGCTTATTGAAGCAGACACTGAAATCTTAACAATTTTTGGAAAAACCTGGGATTTTCATGTCACTGAAGCGCTCGGCACAACTTTAGATGAAAATCTGAAAATGATTTCAGAAAGTATCAATTTTTTGAAAGAGCATAACAAAAGGGTATTCTTTGATGCTGAACATTTTTTTGACGGATACAAGCGGAATCCTGATTATGCATTGCTGGCAGTAAAATCAGCCGTTGAAGCCGGAGCTGAAAGAATAATCCTTTGCGATACAAACGGAGGCTGTATCAATACGGAAATATACCGTATAACAAAAGAAATTTCTAACGCTCTGCCTCAGGCAAAACTTGGTATACATGCTCATAATGATGGTGATATGGCGGTTGCAAATTCTATCGCTGCAGTTGACGCCGGCGCAATACAAATCCAAGGTACCATAAACGGATACGGTGAAAGATGCGGTAATGCAAACTTATGCTCAATAATACCAAACTTGCAATTAAAGAAAAATTATTCCTTAATAGGCTCAAATATAAAGAAACTTGTTTTTGTTGCTAACTCTATTTCTGAAATTGCAAATATCAACGCCTCCGCAAATCAACCATTTGTAGGGAGCAGTGCATTTGCCCATAAAGCCGGAATTCATGCAAGCGGAGTGGCAAAAAATTCCGAAACATACGAACATATATCACCTGAATTAATCGGCAATTCCAGAAAAATTCTGATTAGCGATCAGGCCGGCTCTGCTTCTATTAAAGAAAAAATAGAACACCTGCGGCTTGTTAAAGATATTGAAGACTCGCAAATACCTAAAATTATTGACAGAATTAAAAAACTTGAATGGAAAGGTTTTGCATTTGAAGGTGCGGAAGCTTCATTTGAACTGCTTATAATGGACATACTCGGTTCAAAAAAACAATATTTTGAACTTTTAGGCTACAGAATAATCGGCGATACATTTGCCGGACTCAAAGAAATCAACACAGAAGCTTCAGTAAAACTAAAAATTGGTGAAAATATTATCCATACAGTGGCTGAAGGAGACGGCCCGGTTAACGCTCTTGACTGCGCTTTCAGAAAAGCATTGAGAAACGTATACCCGCAGATTGACTTATATAAATTAAATGACTTTAAAGTCAGAATTCTGGACAGCACAGAAGGTACAGCCGCACATGTCAGGGTAAATATTGAAACCACAGACGGCTTTAACAAATGGGATACTGTCGGAGTAAGTCAAAATATAATCGAAGCATCATATATGGCAATAATTGACAGTATTATTTACGGATTAATCCTTCACGGAGCCAAACAAAATTAAATTTAAGCAAAAAAAAAGAGAATTTCTTCTCTTTTTTTAAACAGCTCTTTGAACTTTACCAGCTCGTATGCAGGAAGTGCAAACGCTTATTCTTTTTATTGTACCGTTTTGATTAACTTTTACAGTTTGCAAATTCGGTTCTTGTCTGTGCACATTTTGTTTATGTGAAAAAGAAATTTTAGCTGCTTTGATAGCTGTTTTGCCGCATACTTCACAATGTTTAGCCATAGTGTTTCCTTTCAATATTCCATTGATTCTTTTAGAATATATTGAAAATACCTGAAAATCAAGCACATATTAAAATTTTAAAATTACTTAATCAATTCTTTCATTTCTTTTACGGCTGCACTTAACCCTACAAAAACAGACTTCGCAATAATATTATGCCCGATATTTAATTCTACAACGCCGGGAATTTCTTTCATTCTGTGTACATTCTCATATGTCAGACCGTGACCTGCATTTACCTTAAGGCCAAGAGATTGAGCATATGCGGCAGCATCTTTTAATTTTAAAAACTCCACTTCTTCATTTTCTGTACCAAATGCCTCTGAAAATCTGCCGGTGTGCAATTCAATGAACGGTGCACCGGTCTTTTTTGCGGCATCTATCTGCCGAATATCCGGATCAATAAACAAGCTGACTATGATTCCGGCATCTTTCAACGGTTTAACAAATTTTGTTATTTTTTCCTGTTGACTCAACACATCCAAACCGCCTTCAGTCGTCAATTCTTCCCTTTTTTCCGGAACCAGACAGCAATTTTCAGGCCTCAACTTCAACGCAATTTCCTGCATTTCATCAGTAACTGCCATCTCCAGATTCAACCTTGTTTTTAAAAGCTTTTTTAACTCATTTACATCTTTATCTTTAATATGGCGCCTGTCCTCTCTCAGGTGAGTTGTAATACCGTCTGCACCTGCCATTTCACATATCATTGCTGCTGCCGCAACATTAGGATCCTTGCCGCCTCTTGCATTCCTTAATGTTGCCACATGATCTATATTCACACCTAAAAGCATATTTTCACCTTCCCAATCCTATCTTCACATTGAAATTATATATCAAAAAAAATTTAGTATATTTTTACTGAATAAATATTTAACATTAAGTTTTATTAAGCAAAACTTAACTTTTTTGTCAATTATTTAACTAGTATATCGTTTATATATATAAGAATAATTATTGAGGACGAGAGATGACTATTGACGTTAAACCGACTAATAACGGCTGGATAATAACACAAGGCTCAAATAAAACAGAAATAACAGACTCTAACGGCAATGGAAAACTTGATGACGGAGATTTGGCACAAGTTCTCTCAGGCAACAATATTTCTCAAAAAGATATGGTTAGAATTGCTAATACTGTTAACGGCACTTCCGACACTAAACAAACAGAACCTAAACGCTCTAAAGGCTTTTGGGGAGTAGCCGGCTCAATATTTAACGGTATCAACAGCGTTGTCTCAGGCGTTCTAAGCAGCTTCATGGGGCTTTTTGGTTTTGGTATCGGACAAGACGCCTGGTCAAGAAATACATACGGAGGCGTTGGCTTCAACGACATGAAAGTCGGAATGAATTCTGTAATGCCCGGCGCATTCAATATGGGCGTTACAAACATGCTGGGTTCTATGGGCTACACAACCATGTCGCCAATGATGATGGGCGGAGGTTTTGATTTTGGCTCTGTTATGGCTTCTATGAATCAATATATGGAACAAACTAACTCACAACTTGCCGAGCGGGAAAGAAAAGCAGCTCAAAAGGCTATTGAAAATAATTATGAAAAAATTCAAAACAACTTTAACAATTTTAAGGAAAACCCGAACACGATAACACCGGAAAACCTTCAAAAATATCAAAGCGCCTTTGACAAAGCAACTGCAAACCAGAAAGAATTTTCTGCCGAAGATACAATGATGCTTCAAAAAATTAATGAAGCACCGCTGGTCAATGAAAATCTTATACAAAACAGCAGCGACGAAAAAAATAAACTTCCGCTGTTAACAGCAAAGAAAATCAGCACGAAACTAAAAGAATATAATAATGCATCCGATGAGAAAAAAGCAGAAATACTGTCGCAAGAAAACTACACAACTTTAACAACAATTCTTGCTAAAAAAGCTCTGGATGAAAAGGACATAAAAACAATTAATGAAATAATACAATAAATTATTTCTTAACAGCCGCCTTAGCAGATTGTTTTTGCTTAATATCCAAAGCTGCGTTATGAGCCATCAAATAAATTGAACAAGTCTTATAGTTTTTTATATACCATGCACATTTATCTTGGGCACAAACTATTTCTATATCTTTTCCTGCACTCATCAAAGGACATACCGGTATAAAAGGCATAATTATTTTTCTCCTGCTTTTACAAGCGCATCTGCTTGTTTATACAAATTACAATTATCTTCTCTTTTTTCAATATCTTTATAGATTTTTGTTCTGTTTATTACCTCATCAAAATCGATTTCATGCGCATCGAAATCAGGACCGTCAACACACGCAAATTTAACTTTTCCGCCGACAGTCAATCGACAAGCGCCGCACATACCGGTTCCGTCCACCATTATCGGATTCATACTTGCTTCAGTCTTGATTCCCTTGCCACGAGTAAGCTCCGCAACTGCACGCATCATAGGCATCGGCCCCACAGCGATTGCATAGTCTACTTTTTCACGTTTCATTATATTTTCCATTACTCCGGTTACAAAACCTTTTGTGCCTTTAGAGCCGTCATCTGTCGTTATGTATAATTCAGTACAAGCATTTTTCATCTTTTCTTCCCAGAAAATTAAATCCTTATTTCTTGCACCCATTATCATATAGACCTTATTTCCTGCGTCCTTAAACGCTTTTGCTATGAGATAACAAGGAGCCGCACCATATCCGCCGGCAAGACACACAACTGTTCCGTATTTTTTTATATGTGTAGGCTGACCCAACGGCCCGACAACATCTGCAATTTCATCACCAACATTCAGTTGTGCCAGCTTCTTTGTTGAATAGCCGACTGCCATGAAAACAATCGTTAATTCACCTTTATCTCTGTCGTAATCAGCAATCGTCAACGGAACTCTTTCACCGTTTTCATCAACACGCAAAATAATAAATTGCCCTGCCTGAGCATTTTTAGTAACAAACGGTGCATCTATTGTTAATTCATACTGATTTGAGCAAACTTCTTTTTTATTTAAAATTTTATATCCCACTTTTTACCCTTTCAAATATAGATTTATAATAACAGAATAACACTACCAAATTAATTTGAAAACAGGTTATTTCTGAATAGCATCCGCACCTGAAACGACTTCAAGAATTTCTTGAGTAATCGCATATTGACGAGCTTTATTATAATCAATTGTCAATGTACGAATCATTTCATCTGCATTTGTCGTAGCTGAAGACATGGCAGTCATTCTGGCGGCTAGTTCACTCGCTACTGCTTCAAGCAAAGCTTGATAAATAATATTAGAAATATACATAGGCACCAGTTTTTGTAATATATGATTCATATCAGGCTCAAATTCCATCAATGGATCTATCCTGCTGCCTTCATTTTCTTCATGTTCAATTTTTTCTACAGGTAAAATTTGCCAATCATCGACTTTATAAGAAACCATATTTTTAAATCTGGTCGTAATAATTTCCATATTGTCAATCATACCTGCGACATACGCAGATGCCATATCCTCAGCTATAACTATAGCATTAGCCGAAGTCGGATCCTGAGATATTTTAGTATATTTTTTTACTATTTCAAATCCGCAGCTTTCAGCCTTTCTCTTTAAAGAGGAATACCCTTTCTGACCGACAACAAACAGTTTTACTCCAATACCCTGTTCTCTCAGTGCTTCAACTTTTTTTAACGTATATCTTATCACATTAGCGTTATACGCTCCAGCCAGACCTTTATTAGATGTAATCACCAGAAGGCCGACTGTTTTTATGTATCTTGCCTTTAACAGCTCCGGATAATTATCAATTGCCCTTTCTATATTTAAACCGGCACTTGAATAATCACCGTCTGAACAAGCTAATGCTCTGGCAAATGCGTTGGACAAAGCTTTCGCAAAAGGCCGTGCCGATTTTACACGACTTTCCGACTTTTTAACCTTAGCTGCCGCAACCATTTTCATAGCACGTGTTATTTTTTGTGTATTTTTAATACTGGATATTCTGTCTTTTATATCTAATAAATTAGGCATCTTTTATCCCTTAGTTATGCTGAATAAACAGAATTTTTAAATGTACTAAGACTGTCTTTCAGCAATTTTTTATCTTCATCATTCAAAGCCGCACCCGAGTTAAGTCTGCTTTCCAGGTCAACAAGATTTGATTTGAAATAATCAAACCACTCTTTCTTAAATCCTGCAATTTTATTATTAGGAATATCGTCCAACAATCCTTCATTTGCAGCAAATAATATACTAACCTGTTCCGCTACACTCAACGGTGAATATTGAGGCTGCTTCAATACTTCCGTAAGTTTTTGGCCTCTTAAAAGCTGATCCTGAGTAGCTTTATCCAAATCACTTGCAAATTGTGCGAATGCCTCTAATTCTCTAAACTGAGCCAAATCTAATCTCAATTTACCTGCAACTTGTTTAATTGCCTTTGTTTGAGCAGCACCGCCGACACGAGAAACTGAAATACCAGCGTTTATTGCCGGTCTGATACCGGAGTTAAACAGGCCTGTTTCAAGGAAAATTTGTCCGTCCGTAATAGAAATAACGTTCGTTGGAATATAAGCGGAAACGTCACCGGCCTGCGTTTCAATAATCGGCAAGGCTGTAATACTGCCGCCGCCAAGTTTATCATTCAATTTGCAAGCTCTTTCCAGCAGTCTTGAATGCAAATAGAATACGTCACCGGGATAAGCTTCACGTCCCGGCGGTCTTCTTAAGAGCAAACTCATCGCACGATATGCCTGAGCCTGTTTTGTAAGGTCATCAAATACAATCAGAACAGCTTTGCCCTGTTCCATAAATTCTTCAGCTATTGCCATACCAGCAAACGGCGCAATATATTGAAGAGGTGCTGATTCGTCAGCTGTTGCTGAAACTATTATTGAATAATCCATTGCTCCGAATTCTTCAAGTTTTTTTGCTAATTGAGCAACAGTTGAAGTCTTTTGACCGATAGCAACATAAATACAAATAACATCCTGACCTTTTTGGTTGATTATTGTATCAATAGCAATTGCAGTTTTACCTGTCTGTCTGTCTCCGATAATCAACTCTCTTTGTCCACGACCGATTGGTGTTAGAGCATCAATCGCAGTTAAACCGGTTTGTAAAGGCTCATGAACAGACTTTCTGGTAACAATACCGGGTGCTACACGTTCTACCGGACGAGTCTTTTCATAATGTATGTCACCCTTGCCGTCAACAGGACGACCTGTAGGACTTATTATTCTTCCTATCAAGCCTTCTCCTACGGGAACAGATGCAATTCTGCCGGTAGTCTTAACAGTCATGCCTTCTTTTATCTGTGTATACTCTCCGAGAATAACAACTCCGACATTATCCTCTTCCAGGTTTAAAGTAATACCAAGTGTTCCTCTTCCGTCTTGAAATTCAACAAGTTCGTTAGACATTGCATTTCTCAAACCATAAACACGGGCAATTCCGTCACCAACCTCTAAAACTGTTCCGATATTAGAGATTTCCATCTCCGCCGAATAGTTTTCTATTTTTGCTTTAATTATGGAAGTAATTTCATCAGGTCTGATTGTAGCCATTTTTATTATCCTTATCTAATTATGCTAACTGTTTTTCCAAACTTTCCAGTTTATGAATCATTGAACCGTCAATAGTTTTGTCTTTTATTTTTAATATCAATCCGGCAATAATATCCGGATTTATTTCAAAATCAAATTTGACAGCTTTTTGAAATTTACTTTCAAGTTTATTTTTTAATAATTCTTTTAAATCTTCATCTATTTCAACAGCGGAAACAACCCCTATTTTAAGAATATTCTTTGCCTCATCCATTGCTTCTTCATAGCAATAAACAACCGTGCTTATTAATGAAAATTTATTTTTTTCAAGAAGTATATACAAAAAATTCAACGAATCATTTAATATTTTGCCTTCAAATATTTCTTTAACAGTCTCCTTCTTGTCCTTTAATGACACGGCCGGATGATTTATAAAATTTTTAAAATCATCAGATGATTCATAAACATCTGATGCGGCCTTTAAATCTGAAAGCACATTATCAAGTTCGTTATGCTCTTGAGCTATTTGCAGAATTGCATCAGCATACCTTTTTGCGAGTGATATTAATTTATTATCAATATTGTTTACCATTTTTAGTTTATACTTCTAATTTATCTATACTATTTATAAAATCACTAATAAACTTTCTGTGGAGTTCGCTATTATTATTAAACGCAGTTTTTACCTGTCTGTTAGCAATATCGACAGAAGCTTTGCCTATATTTTTAGAAAGAACGGATTGAGCCTGTTTTTCTTCAGCGGCAACCTGTCTGTTTGCAGTCTCTTTTATTGATAAAACAAGCTTTTCTATTTCCTCTTTTGATTTAGCTTCAAATGCTTTTGATGCATTATTTGCATTTTCCAGTATTTTATCTATCTCTGCAGGCAGTGTTTCTAATGATTTTTCCACTTTTTCCAATGCTTCTTTGGCCTCTTTTTTCATATTGTCAGAGGCTTCTACCGTTTGTTGTATATCTGCTCTTTGGTTTTCAATCTTTTCCGGCAATTTCAAATATTTAATTAAAATTGCAAAGAAAAGAACCATTACTGCAAAATTAAAAGCATTTGAATTTAATATATTTGACCACGAAAAATCAAGCATGTTTTCTAATCACCTCGTCAATTTCGCCATCTGATAAAGGTTCAAAAGCAACGCCCTGTCCGATAAGTTTGGTAGTAATATTATTCGCTAAATCTGCAATATTAGCTTTAAAACCGTAATAAATTTCATTTTTCTGATTTGACAAATCTTGTTTTTGCTGTTCAACAAATGAATTCATTTCAGCTTTTGTATTATTTAAAGCCTTGCTTTTTTCTTCTTTGATTGCTTCTGCTTTCATTGCAACTATATCTCGTGATTTTTTATGAGCATCACTGATTTGTTTATCTTTATCAGCCAATAATTCTTTTGAATGTTTGTCATGCAAATCAGCTTCATTTTTATTCGCATCAATATAATTTTGTCTTTCCTCCATAATTTTCATCACAGGTTTATACAAAATCATATTCATAATAAAAATGAATACCAAAAAACTTATCGTTGATACAAATATAGTTGCGTTAATTTCCATAATTCTTCCGGTACTATCCTAACAATTGTAATGCAATAAACAAAGCATAAATAGCACAAGCTTCAGCAAGACCTGCACCGATGATGAAATAAATCAAAGCTTTACCTGCAATTTCGGGTTGTCTTGAAATTGCATCCAAAAGACCTTTTGTTGCGATACCCAAACCAATTCCGGCACCTATTGCACCAAAACCGATTGCAATACCTGCGCCCAGCTTAGCCATTGATGCAACTTCAACTGCTACTTGTTCTACTGCCATAATTTTCTCCTTTTTTATTCTACGTTAATTATATTTTTACTAAACTACTCTTCTTCCTGCACCGCTATTGCAATATACGCAGTAGACAGCAGCATGAAAACCAATGCCTGAATAAATGCAACAAATACCTCAAAAAGCATAAAAGGAAGAGGTAAAAAATATGCAAATAAACCTACAAAGGTAACTACCAAAAGTTCACCTGCCAGAATATTGGCAAAAAGCCGCAGCGCCAGTGAAAAAGGTCGTATTACCATTTCCAACAGCTCAATCAAAGCCATTATAATTCCGGTAAAGCTAAACTCATGCAAAAAGTATCTCGGGCCTTTTACTTTGACACCTTGATATACATAATAAATAAGAACCATTATCGCCATTGCCGCTGTCATATTTATATCATTAGTCGGAGCTGCAAGTTCTCCGGTTTTTAAATGATACAAACGCCATGGCAACTGGCCTAATAAATTTGCAGTAAGAATAAAAAGAAATAATGAAGCAAGAAGGGGGATGTGTTTACGGCCGGTTTTGCCAATCATTGAATCAGTAAGATTCACAAAGACACCGAGTATACCCTCAGCTATTGACTGCAGTTTATTCGGCACAATTGAAAGTTTTCTTGTTGCAAGAAAAGCAAAAAGTATTAAGATTGCCATGGCAATCCACATAGTTATAAGCGTATCCATATTTACGCTCATATTATGCCCTAAATTTACTATCCAATGCCCCTCTGACATCATCTATCCTCTTTTATAAACCCTGGGCTCATGCCCCAAACTGATTATAGTACATAAATTTAATTTGAAAAGAATTAATTTTTACCAATAAAAAATAATATAATAATTTAATAAAAAAACCGCCGTAAAAACGGCGGTTTTGGGTTAATTAATTTTTAATAATTGTCGTAAATCTCTGTTTCTACGCATACATACACAGGTGCAACCTCATAAAATCCAAGGATAAATGTTTGCACAAACTCTTTGATTCTTTCTAACATTTATAACTTCCTTTCACACAAATAAACTTTTCTTCACCTTCACATATATATAAACAAATTTTTTATACATAAATTGCCTGTTTCGTAATAAATATTAATAAATAAATATTAAAAATAAAAATTTTGCTTACACATAATGATAGACAGTAAATATACTTATTTGTTCCCCTTTTATTAACTTTTTAAAGTTAAAAGGTAAAAAATATTTTAACAGTTTTTTTACAAAATTGCAAATTCAATCAAATTTGATGTTTACTAACTTGCACATGACAAATTTTAATGTAGAATTGGTGTAAGGGTTAGTTAAAGCTATTTTTACGGATAGTTTAGAAGGAGAAGAAAATGGCTCACTTAGAAAAATGGTCAGGTTGGCTGAAAGCCGGCGTTCTGTCTATGTTCGCCATGCTTATGTCATCCGCTTCTGCATTCGCAGGAGAAGCAGATTTAGTAGTTCCTAATCTGCAAGCCAATACCCACAGCTATCATTTGCTGTTGGTAGGTATTGGAATTTCAGTGCTCGGGCTTGTTTTCGGCTTGATAGAATTTATCAAAGTCAAAAACTATAAAGTTCACCCCGCTATGGCTGAAATAGGTAACACAATCTTTGAAACTTGTAAAACTTACCTGATTCAACAAGGTAAATTTTTACTTATTCTTGAAGCTCTGATTGCAATATGTATTGCCTTCTACTTTGGTTATCTTCAAGGTATGCCGGTAAAAAGCGTACTGGTAATTTTGGCCTGGTCGGTAATAGGTATTTTAGGTTCATACGGTGTTGCATGGTTTGGTATCAGAATGAACACTCTTGCCAATGCAAGAACAGCTTTCGCTTCCTTACAGGGCAAACCGCTTAATGTCTTAAATATACCTTTAAAAGCCGGTATGAGTATCGGTGTGCTGCTGGTTAGCGTTGAGCTGATTATGATGCTTGTTATCTTGCTTTTTGTTCCCGGTAACATCGCAGGCGCATGCTTCATCGGTTTCGCAATCGGTGAATCTCTCGGCGCTTCTGCACTCCGTGTTGCCGGCGGTATCTTTACAAAAATTGCAGATATTGGTTCTGACTTGATGAAAATTCAATTCAAAATCAAAGAAGATGACCCGAGAAACCCGGGCGTTATTGCAGACTGTACCGGTGACAATGCCGGCGACTCAGTAGGGCCGACAGCTGACGGATTTGAAACTTACGGAGTAACAGGTGTTGCTCTTGTCAGCTTTATTCTTCTCGGGGTATTCCCTGAATATCAAATTCAGTTATTGACCTGGATTTTCACAATGAGATTCCTTATGATTGTTACTTCAGTAGTTGCATACTGGATTAACACAGGTCTCAACCAAATTTTATTCTCAAAGGCTGAAAAATTAGACTTTGAACAACCTTTAACTAATCTCGTATGGTTAACATCCATACTTTCTATCGCTATGACTTTTGGTGTAAGCCACTGGTTGTTAGCTCCAATGGGCGGTAATTTATGGCTGGTACTTTCCGCTATCATTTCTTGCGGTACACTCGGTGCTGCTTTGATTCCGGAATTTACCAAAGTATTCACAAGTCCAAAAGCAAAACATACAAAAGAAGTCGTTACTGCTTCAAGAGAAGGCGGTTCATCTTTAACAATTCTTTCCGGTTTGGTTTCCGGTAATTTCTCCGGATTCTGGATTGGTATGGTAATTGTATTCCTCATGGCTATGGCTTATTATGCAAGCACATTCATTCCTGATACTGTTATGATTTATGCTTCAGTATTCGCCTTCGGCCTTGTTGCTTTCGGATTTTTAGGAATGGGGCCTGTTACTATTGCTGTTGACAGCTATGGGCCTGTTACCGACAATGCTCAGTCTGTGTATGAATTATCATTGATTGAAGAAATACCTAATGTTGCTGAAGAAATCGAAAAAGATTTCGGATTCAAACCTGATTTTGAAGTTGCTAAACAGCATCTTGAAGAAAATGACGGAGCAGGCAACACGTTTAAGGCTACTTCTAAACCGGTTCTCATCGGTACTGCCGTTGTAGGTGCAACTACAATGATATTCTCTTTGATTCTTGTAATCAAAAATACACTGGGTATCCAGCCCGAACAAATACTCAACCTGTTGAACCCTTATACTTTGCTGGGACTTCTTACAGGCGGCGCTGTTATTTACTGGTTCTCAGGCGCATCAATGCAGGCTGTTACAACCGGTGCTTACAGAGCCGTTGAATATATCAAAAAACATATCAAAATAGACGATGAAAGTGTAAAAACAGCTAATGTTGAAAACTCAAAAGAAGTTGTTAAAATTTGTACAATTTATGCCCAAAAAGGTATGTACAACATCTTTTTCGCTCTATTTGCTTTTGCATTATCACTCGCTTGTCTTTCAGCTCCAAGCTGCAAGACATCGGAACCGGTATCTTTCTTTGTAAGCTATTTGATTGCTATTGCAGTATTTGGTTTATTCCAGGCTGTATTTATGGCAAACGCAGGCGGATGCTGGGATAATGCGAAGAAAATTGTTGAAGTTGACCTCTGTGAAAAGGGTACGCCTTTACACGATGCAACAGTTGTCGGTGATACTGTCGGCGACCCGTTCAAAGATACTTCTTCAGTTGCTATGAACCCGATTATCAAATTCACAACTTTATTCGGTCTGCTTGCTATGGAAATATCCATTAACGAAGCATTCAGAAATGTTGCTCCGATAGTCGGATGGGTTTTATTGATAATCGCTTTAGTATTTGTTGTTCGTTCATTCTATGCGATGAGAATACCTACAAAAACTGAAGAATAATATCAATAACAAATAACACTAAAACAGGATGCTGGATTATTCAACATCCTGTTTTTCTATTTTATAGACTTTATTTATTTTAAATGTTAATATTTATTAAGTGTTTAGAATAAAGTAAATAAAATTAAACAGAGGATGAAAAAATGGCACAAAAAAGACAATCTCAGGTTGAAAATCCGGTTACAAAAAATTTAACAATAGCTATTTGTCTGATTATTGCAATAATTGTTGTTGTAAATATATCCAATGCTATTAAGAAAAAAGAGATAGCTAATTTAACAGGCATTGAAGCGGCATTAGCAAGCGTTGATAAGATGCAAAGAGGTACAGAAAAAATATCAGACGGACTCGACGGATATCTTATGAAGTCTGACTTTTACGGGCCGGCTTATTCAAAAGGAGAAAAAATTATTGCATATCCTCCGTTAGACAACACTTGTCCTTTTGGGAAGGCATTCATGAACACTTTTGAAGCTGCCATGAACAATCCTCAATACACTTCTGATTACAAATTTATTGCATTTGAACCGGACAGAAGCAGCATGGAATTTTATACAAAATGCCACACCTTATGCATAATAAATCCGTTAAAAAAGGAACTATTCTATTTTAACGGCGTAGGCCCCAAGGCTGCAGAAAAATTTACTTATATTCTTGACGAATTAAAGAATTGGTAAATTGTTAATTCTTTAAGCTAAAAAAGGTTGCATGCAAAAAATTGCAGCAACCTTTTTTAATATAAAACTAAATATCAATTAAACAGCATATACGCTGACTTGTTTTTTAGTTCTTCTGTGAGGTTCGAAAGTAACTTTACCATCAATCAAAGCAAACAATGTGTCATCGCTTCCTATACCTACATTGTTACCGGGATGGATTTTTGTACCACGTTGACGAACAATAATAGTTCCGGCATTAACAACTTCACCGCCGAATCTTTTGACGCCCAATCGTTTACTTTCGCTGTCACGACCGTTTTTGGATGAGCCTACGCCCTTCTTATGTGCCATTTTATTATCTCCTTTTTAAATTATTATAATTTTATTCTGCCGGAGTTTCTACTTCAGCAGCAGCTTTAGCTTTAGAAGCAGAAGTTTTGATTTTGTTAATCATCACTCTGGTAAAGCCTTGTCTGTGGCCTTGTTTTTTTCTATAGCCTTTTTTAGCTCTTTGTTTATATACGATAACCTTTTTGTCTCTGTCATGTTTAAGGATAACACCTTCAACAGTCGCTTTTTCAACATATGGCTGACCTACTTTTGATTTTTTGCCGTTAACAAGCATAACTACCTTATCAAAAGTAACTTTGTCATCCGCATTACCTTCAAGAAGTTCAATATCAACATATCTTCCTTCTTCAAGTTTGTACTGTTTTCCGCCGGTTTCAACAATTGCGTACATTTTTCTTTCCTTTCATTCGGGAGTCGTAGTCAATTTCTTTTATTAAAGAAATAGTGACATTTTCAGACGACTGACCCATCTTATACCAAATAAAATATACCAAGCTCAAGCCCCTGTGTCAATCTTGGATTTAAAGAATTTAAAACTTCTTTAAATTGGAATATGTTCCGTCAACAGCTTTTTTTCCCTGTTTTCCAAAATCAATAATATACATTGATGAAGAACCGATTTCTTTTATTTCTTCAATATGTCCGATACCAAAGCGTTCATGAAAGACCCTGTCGCCTTTTGCAAACTTTTTAATTTGTTTATCCGCAGAATCAGCAGATTGTTCGGATATTTGCATTTCTTTTTTTCTTTTTTCTTCAAGCATTCTCTTTATTGGGTTATCTTCCAATAATTTTTTTACACGTTCTTCATCGTTCGCTTTATTTTTTTCACTTTTTACAACAAATGCCTCTTTCTTGTGAGTAATCTGCGGTTTAACAACTTTGCTGATTGACTGAACCTGTGCCGTTTGGGTTTTAGGAACAACAAAGCCTTTGCCAAATGAAGATGAAGAAGGAACATAACCTGATTTGTCCGTTTTAATCTTCTCAACCGCAGATTTAAACGTAGCAGTACTTTTATAAGATTCTGAAGAAACATTGCGTTCCGTTAAAGATTCAGGAATCTCTGACAAAAATCTGCTGGGGGTATAATATCTGGTTTCGCCCCACATTTGTCTGCGTTTTGCATATGAAATATACAAATTTTCCTCTGCTCTTGTAACACCTACATACATAAGCCGCCTTTCTTCTTCCATCTCGGAATTACTGTTCAAAGAACGGCTGTGAGGAAATATTCCTTCTTCCAGACCTGCCAGGAATACATTTTTAAACTCCAAACCCTTTGCTGCATGTAAAGTCATAAGAGTAACAGCATTGTTTGTATCAAGAGTTTCGTCAAGGTCACTGACCAAAGCCACCTGCGCTAAGAATTCTCCCAGAATATTATCCGGTTCGGAAGGCTCAAACTCTCTTGCCACATTTATTAATTCCTGTAGGTTTTCTATTCGTGTCTGAGATTCTTCTGTATCTTCTTCCTGAAGTTCTCTTAAATATCCGGACTCTTCAATCACAAAACCGATAAATTCCGGAAGCGGCAGAGAAGATTTGCGTTCAACGAGTCTTGCATACAAATTTGCAAAATCTTTTAACTTTGTACGCGCAGAACTCTTAAAGTCTTCATAGTCAT
This sequence comes from uncultured bacterium, assembly GCA_949284155.1. Classification (GTDB taxonomy): domain Bacteria; phylum Cyanobacteriota; class Vampirovibrionia; order Gastranaerophilales; family Gastranaerophilaceae; genus Spyradomonas. The sequence continues at coordinate 24,040 of CASDVD010000165.1, forward strand.
CTATCGCACTTATTACCTCAAACATTGAAATATTATGATTGTTTGCAATTTCTTCAACCATATTTACGGTAGAAGCACCTATAGAACGTTTCGGCACATTAATTATCCGTTTTAAACTTTGAGAGTCATGCGGGTTGTATAAAACTCTCAAATACGCAATCAAATCTTTAATTTCTTTCCTGTCATAAAACTTAAGACCGCCTACCATTTTATAAGAAATACCCTGGGATATTAAAGCTTCTTCAATAGGCCTTGACTGGGAATTAGTTCTATACAGAACGGCAATGTCTGAATATCTCTCAGAACTATCAAGAATTTTTCGAGCTATATAATTTGCTTCATTAGATTCATCCTGCGCTTCATAAATTTTAATTTTTTCACCTTTTCCCTTTGTAGAAAAAAGATTTTTGCTCACACGTTCTGTGTTGTTGACAATAATAGCATTTGCCGCATCAAGAATAGTCGAGACAGAGCGGTAATTCTGTTCCAGCTTAATAAGTTTTGCATTTCTGTAATCAACCTGAAAGTTCAAAATAATTTTGTAATCAGCACCACGCCAACTATAGATAGATTGGTCAACATCACCTACAACGCACAAGCTTCTGTCTGAAAGCTCGGTCTCTGCTTTGCCGTTTGAATATATATTTTTAATAAGTGTATACTGGCTGATGTTTGTATCCTGAAACTCATCCACAAGAATATGAGTAAATCTTTCATGATATTTTTGGCGGACTTCTTCATTCGTATTTAGCAAATTAACCGTCAACAAAAGCATGTCGTCAAAATCAATTGCATTATTAGCCAGAAGCTGCTTTTCATAGTCCTCATATATTTCTGCTATTTTTTGCGTGCGATAGTCTCTTGCTCTGGTAGAAAATGTATATGCATCCTGCATTTTTGTTTTAGCGTTGCTTATTGCAGCCTTTACCATTTTGGGCTGATATACCTTCTCATCAAGGTTCAGCTTTTTAATTGCGCCTTTTATTAATGAGTTTGAATCATTTTCATCATAAATTACATAATTATTTGTCCAGACTTTTCCATCAGGACTTTTATAATTTTCAATATCGAACCGTAGAATTCTGCCGCAAATACTGTGGAAAGTTCCAACCCACATTTTTTTTACGGTTTCTTCATCAAGCATTTTTGAAAGCCGTTCACGCATTTCTTTCGCCGCTTTATTAGTAAATGTTACTGCAAGAATTTTGTAAGGACTTATCCCTGATTTAACAAGATTCACTATACGGCTGGTCAGAACCTTTGTTTTACCGCTGCCTGCACCGGCCAAAACTAAAAGAGTACCGAATTTTTCTATTACCGCTTCTTTCTGTTTGTCATTTAATTGCGCAATATAATCTTCCATATCAGTCTGTCTTCGGCCCCCCTCATGCTACGGCATAATATCAATTTATAAGAAATAATATATTTTATATTCCCATTCTGCACAAATAGTTTGTCAAAATGCTAAAAAATGTGCTATTATTATAATACTCAAAAAAGGTTTTGAAGTAAATT
>CASDVD010000166.1 GCA_949284155.1 uncultured bacterium
GAAACTTTAAGTTGGTTAGATGCTGAAACAAGTTCAGCATGACAGCTAACTGATTGCTTAAATACAAGATAACGTTCTAAAAGTAAGGCTGTATCTGACTTTTTGAGTTCTTCAATCAGCTTTTTTATGTGTCTCAAAAAGTTCGAACTTCGCCGCTTTACCTCCACCATTTAAATTAAAGAGCCGATAAGGCTCTTTTTTAGTGCGTTTCGACGATTTTTAAGTTTTGGTTTTTGTGTGATTTTAGACTCGATTTTTGGTCAAAAATGCCACTTTGTTGCAAATTTGTTGCATTTTGTTTTAAATTTGAATTATGAAGCAAAAAATAAAAGCACCAGAATTTGAAGTTTTGTCTTTTCTTCCAAAAGATTTTTTCAATAAAGATATTAATGAAGAATTTATTAAACTTGTTATGAGTAGTATTTTTTCTGAGGGAGAATGGCTCAAAGGAAATGCTAATAGAAAAGAACCTGATTATATTTACAACGGGATTCCTTTTGAATTTACATTAGCTTCGGATAAATGCAACAATAAAAATAGAGGTAACATTGAAGATAATCGGCTGAAAATATAAAGGAGTTATTATCGGGCATCTTATAGGCAAAATATTGAGGGAGAACGCTGATTCCTGCGATTATTGAATTAAACAAACGGGGTACGAATTACTTAAAAGAAGGAAATATCTCATGTTTATATAAAGGAAATACAGATTAAATATTTAGTGATTTATTTTAATTTACTGGCACAAGTTGCCGAAAAAAATCAAACTATCAGGAACAAAAAATCAAATCAAAATCAAAAAGATCAATGAAGATTACTATAGTGAAGAATAATGGATGATATATGAAGATAGAAATAGGCGAATCTTTAATGCTTTCTTGGTTAAAGCACGCAAAAGAGTGTAAGATAACCCAACTAAATTGGAAACCTTCAAATAATTGGACGACTTATAATGATAAAGCAGTTGAAGAACTTTACAATAAAGTGATATTGCATTTCCCTGTTTTTAAGCAAAATTCAAGCTTTGAACAAATTATAAAGCAGGCAGAGTTGGACGTTTTAGGTCTGAGCTATGAGAATAATTCTGTTTATTATTATGCTGTGGATATTGCATATCACGAATGCGGTCTTAATTACGGCTCAAAAGATGAGACTATAGAAAGAATTTCAAAAAAACTTTTACGCTCAGCATTTTTATTATATCTTTACTTTGACGTTAATAATGGCGAGATTATTTTTGCATCACCTAAAATCAACCCGGCTGTTTATGATGATTTAGAGAAACAGATATATAAAATATCAGAATTTATGTCAGCTCAAGGATTTAAGTATAAGTTTAAATTTTTTGCTAATGAAAGCTTTACAGAAAACATCTTAAATCCGATTATTCAAATTTCTTCAACTGTATCAGATACATCTGAATTATTTATGCGAGCATTTCAATTAAGTAATTTATGTGAAAAAAGTATACACAAAAAACAAAATCCAAAGAAAAATATGACTATTTCCAAAATCCAGTATAATGAATTTAAAATAGGTGTTACCGTACAAAATAAGTTAAATTATTTGTTTTCAAATAACTATCTTTCATCGGAGGATATTTTAAATTTAAAAAATGAAAAATATTGCAAAGAGGTTTTCAATTTAAATTTTCCATTATTAATTGAAAAAAGTCAAAGCAGATATGATAAAAACGGATATGCACGATACTGGAAAGAAATTTTTGATGATAAATATTATGCTTGTAGTCAATGGTTTGAAAACCAACGCTCGCAATTTGAAAATTGGTATAATTCTATAATTGAAAAATCTTCTGTTATGTTATAAATTTTCGATATAGTAATTAGAATATCCAAAGTGGTTGAAAAACCATTTTAGTTGAAAGTAGAAATTATATTCCATTTAAATCCTATACAATCAAAGGAATTTAAGGCCTTGAAGTGTTGAGTGATTATTAGGTTTTATTAATAATCAATGTGGAGAATAAAAATGCCGGACAAAAATAATATAGAAAAAGTCAACAAGATAGATGCAGCTATTCGACTGACTAATCAAGCGATAAAAATGTTTTTTCATAAAGAAGATACAGTTAGTATTCATTTGCTAATCAACGCTGCCAATGAAATTTTGTCTACAATTCTTAAGAAAAAAGGTATAAAAACTCAGCTGGGTGTTAATAGTATATTAATAAAAAATGAAATGAGAAAAGACTGGATTAAACGAAGAAGGGAAGAATATAATTTTTTTAAACACGCAAACAATGATGCCGATAAAACACTTGATTTTAATGTATCTTTCAATAAATTCTTTTTATTGGAAAATATTAACTTTATACACCTATTAGAAATACCCTTGAGCAAAGAAATGACATTTTTCACATTTTGGTTAATCAATCAAAATCCAAATATATTAGAACGCAGTGAATTCCTCGATAGTGAATTAAAAAAGCTAAATATGTCATCGGAAGAATTATTTAAACTTTTTGATGAAGTAATGGAGAGTGATAAAACCAAGTTAAATGCTATCAAAAAAATATTTCAGCCCGTATAATTGTTAATGACAGAAATATTGCAAGAAAAACAAAAGACCGGAGCTGAAAGTCGGCTCCGGTCTTAAATAAATGGTCGGAACGACAGGATTTGAACCTGCGACCCCTACCACCCCAAGGTAGTGCGCTACCAAGCTGCGCTACGTCCCGTCATAACATACAGAAAAAACTCTGTATGTATGTATGTATAAATTAATTTTATCATAAAATTTTAAATTACAATACAAACTTTTAAGAGATTTTACTTCATACATTAATAATCGTGTCAGAAACTCCAACGGAGGCCGGCATTTAACCCTACTCCGTTTCTGCTGCCGGTTCTGACTATCGTCTGGATAATTTCTGTAAATCTATCACCCCAACGTTTTTGTACACCGACATTATACATCACATACGGACTGACAGACATCTCCGGTACATTTACCTCATTCTCATAAAACTTCGCTTTATCCAAATAACTCATCATTACAGCTATTTCCAGATACTGCTGCCATCCATTGTCTATATTTTTCACTCCATCAAATAAGCTCAAATTATCCAGGCTATACTCTATACCTATTACGTTTAATATCCCTAATATTAAACCTCAATCGCTTCTCAAATATGTATTCGTATGTGAAAATTAGTACACGCAAAACTGCTGTTTTTAACCAAAACAGCGGGGTTTATTTACCGGAAACTTAAAAAATCTTCTACATAACACAA